>CAZOEH010000001.1:0-29061 GCA_964578785.1 uncultured Desulfonema sp.
AATAAATAAGAAGAATAACAAAGCGCATAAAGCACCATATACAAAAAAACGAGTTCCCTTGAAAAAATAGCCAACGAATGAAGTAAGCTCATTATTCCAATAAATATTGAAAACTTGGCAGCGTTGAAAATGCGGTGAAAAAAAGGGACATGCCTAAAATAAAGTTTGGCTCTGTTTTCGATCCATGGCGGCATTACAATAAAGGTTAAAATCCAGAATAAAAAATTTATTAAACCACCTTCAAAAAGAAATCTGATTATTTCAACATCACCGATATTTTTCTCCAATTCATTATAAATACCAAAGAGGTGGTGTCCTCCTCTTCCAATCAAGTCGATTATCTCCATATTATTGAACGCGTACAGCAATGCCCTGTGAAGGCTGATGACAAATCCCAAATAACCAAATTTATTCTCAAAGTCAAAGAACGGTTGAATCTGAAAAACATATATACAATAAGGTATGGCGACTATTAATAGGCAAATAAATGGAAACAGATTAATACTTGTTGATCGGATAATATTATACTTATTTTCAAGATGTTGAGATCTGCTGCCAGCTATAGATGGTTTTCGGGATGAGATAAACAGGCATGTTTCCATAGATGCGTAAAGCATAAAATTAAGTTTGGAAAGCCCTGAAAGACAGGCTATAGCCGCTAAAATCCTTTCCCAAAACGAAAAAGGCTTTCCAATCGTACGAAGATATCCAAACAACAGGAGGCAAAAGAGATTGGAGGGGTGCATGTTTAGCATGAAGCCCTGCGGTCTTTGGATGGTCAGTCCATGAAATCCCCATATAAAATTGTTCGGGGTAATATCAACCATCTGGAATTTTTCCTGAAAGGTAATTAAGTGTCTGACAAATTCATTATAAGGAGAATAAAAATGAAACAATATAAAATCTGCGCATTGAATATACACAATTATCTTAAAAAAGTTGTATAAGAAATTGTTCAGTCGAACTATTTTTTCCTTATCATTCAGAAGTTCAATAAAAATAAAAACCAGCATAAGCGGCAAAACTGAACGTCGATAGAAGGATGCGTATCGAATAAATACAGTAAAATCCTGCCGCCAGTTCAAAATAATGTTTAAACTTATTAATAATAATCCCATACCCATATATATGAAAAATAACATATAAATTTTACGTCGCTTAATCATTTCAAGATTAGCAAAAAAAAATAAAACAATTAAATAATCTATATATATATCCGAAATCAACCCGACGTTTAAATATTTTAATACAGTCTGGGTGACTCCATGTGCGGCGCTTATTACGATGGCAAAATAGATTAATTTCATAATGAAAAGTAGGGTAACAAAGAGGGATGAATTTATGTCAGCGTCTTTAAGAATTTAAAAGAGTGCTATCAAATATGCTTGATACCGTCCTCCAAAAAGACATCAGAGAAGAGACTTCACATTGTTTTCGGGTAGATGTTTTATGGTTTTATTTCCCTTTTGAGTGGTTCATGTTTTCAAGTCTTCAGCTTTTCTGGAGGTAATTACTTTTACTTGACTTATAGATCATATCAATTGATTTTGCAGAACTAAATTATGAGACTCCCGTTGGAAACAACAACATGCAGTGAATTCGGTTTTATTCCTCTGCCTATGCCAAGTTTGCACCCTGCCCCGCTTGCGACAGCCAGCCCTCCCGCCACATCCCAGATCATAATGTTATTTTCCATGTAAACATCGGCTCTTCCGGACGAGACGTAGGCAAGTGAAAGAGCTGCCGAACCGAGAAGACGGATTTTTTTGTAGTTTTGTACCTTCTGAACAAAAGGCATTAATCCTTCTGCGGAAAAATCCGTGTTAACCGGAAAGCCTGTACATAGTACCGCGCTTGCCTGCTTCTCTGCGGTGCCGGGCACGATCTTCTTTCCATTAAGCCAAGCGCCTCCCCCTCTTCCCGCAATACCGGTAAACAACTCTGAACGATAAAAATCATAGACGACTCCGGCTACAGGCTCCATCTCATGCCAGAGGCCGATTGATATACAGCAAAGAGGAATGCCCCGCGAATAATTCAGGCTGCCGTCGAGAGGATCAACAATCCAGGTGAATTCCCGGTCGCTTCCTCCAATGATGCCTGTCTCTTCAGATAGAATTGAATATCCAGACCGCTTTTTCAAACAGTTTATAATAATATTTTCCGAAGCAATATCAGCTCCAATTTTTATATCCCGCCCGGCTTCTGAATTTATATTTACCGCCGAATGATCGGAGTCACGAAGATATGCTCCGGCATTAAGTGCTGCTTCTTGGGCTATTGACATCAATTCCGTTATCTTATCTTTCCGTATTGCCGTCATGTTTCTTTAAGCGCCTCCAGCAGATTATTAACAGACTCCATTTCCATCGATCTCCTGCATTCGAGCGTATATGAACCAACATGAGGCGTGAGCACAACCTGGGGATATTTCATCAGCTGACCGCTGTATGGTTCGTCCCTGAACGTGTCGACCCATGCCCCTGCAATTATACCGTTTTCAATAGCCCTGATCAGAGAATCTTCGTCAATCAATCCGCCCCTGGCGGCATTCAGTATAAATGCGCCTCTTTTTATAAGTTTAAATTCATCGTCACCGATAATCTGCCGTTCACCACTCGAATGGATTGAAATTATATCAGCCATAGAAAGCGCTTTATCAAGCGGAAGAATTTCTATCCCGTCAGTATCTTCCTTTAAATAAGGGTCTGCAACAATCAGCTTAACATTGAACGGTTTCAGCAGCGAAGCAACTTTTCTTCCGATTCTACCATATCCGATGATAACCACCGTTTTACCTTCAAGTTGATTTCCGGTTTTCTTTGTCCACCTGCCATCATGCATTTCCCTGTCCATAAAGGAGACCATCCTGAGAAGATTCAGCATGACGCCCAGTGTAAGTTCAGCCACCGCGCTTGTCGGGCCATACGGAGTGGAAAAAACCTTTATGCCAAGCCGTTTTGCCGCTTCCATATCCACATTGGACAGCCCTGAACCACACCTTGAAATAATTTTCAGATCCGACTTTTGCATCACCTCTTCGTCCAGAATCTCAAGTCCCGCAATCAGTCCTTTGACACCCGGAAGCAGTTGAATAATCTCCTGACGGGTCAGTTTTCTTCCAAACGGATTTTTGATTATCTCACACCCTGCCTCTGTGAGTTTTTCTACAGGTGACTGGTCCAGGACGGCAAATGTTGAAGGCCCCAGCAGTATTTTTACCCCGTCCAGTGATTTCATCTCTTTTCTCCGCGCCGTTCGAACTGAACCTTTAACTGCAGCCAGTTTGCCAGTAGATGGTCCATGATCATATGGATATCTTCAACAGGTCCGTATTCGCCTTTTTCCGATTTAACGTGAATCAGGACATCAGAAATATCTTTCAATCTTCCGCCGTCAAAACCTACTAGGGACATCACTGTCCCGCCCTGTTTTTTAACCCATTCAGCCGCGATAACAACATTCGGAGAATTGCCGCTAGCTGAAATCGCCACCAGTTTATCTCCGGGCCGGTAATGAACCCGCAGCTGGTTTACAAACAACCGGTCATATCCGTCATCGTTGGCGATTGCCAGCATAACAGCGGTATTATCAGTCAGTGACATGGCCCGAAAAGGAAGGTCGGTTCCGCTTTTCTTTAAAACATCTATTCCGAAATCATTTGCCATGTGTGAAGCAGTAGCAGCAGACCCGCCGTTTCCTGCAAAAAAAACGGTATTCCCCGCATTACGGGCTTTCTCCATCTCTTCAGCAAAACCCATAATATCTTTTACGTCAATATTTTTTAACAGTGTAAAAAGGTAATCATAATACCCTTTGATAAAATGCCCGAAGTCGCCCGATTCGTTGAACAGCCGTTCTATATTGTTCATTACAGCCCCTCCGAATACACAATTTCAATCCATTCAGTTGTAGTTTTTGATGTCATATCTGTTACGCCATTCACTGTCTGCATAATATATCTGATAAACAAGCTGCATTGTCGACAACGCGTCACTACTGTTGCCGGTTTCAATTTTTTTGCCGTTACAAACAGCGTCAGTAAATTCATTTACTTCATCACGCCATGAGTTATCTTCAAGATAATTAACGACCTCCTCACGCAAGGTGCCGACATCGGATTCATCACGTCTTCCGATTATAAGCTTCTCCTGTCCGTAACTTTTAGACCCTGAGAGAATGCCGTTCAATTGAAGGAATCCGCCGGTGAGTATAATTTCGAGCTGGAAACAATGCTGCCACTGCGTTGCGCTTGAATGAAGCATTGCGATTCGCCCCTTGCGGTCACGCATGAGAGCATACGCGTTATCTTCAACATCATGATTCCAGTAGCTGTTTGATATGTAACTTTTAACATCTTTAAACTCTCCGCAAAAAAGCCTCATCAGATCAACCATATGAATGCCCTGGTCAAGAAGGATTCCGCCACCGGCATATTTTCTTTCCGCCCTCCATCCGCCTGAAAAGGGGATAATTTTGCTTTTTCCGTAAACACCCCGCATGTTCACAATTTCTCCCAGTTCTCCCGACTTGATGATGCGCAGAGCTTCCCTGACGGAATCATGATATCTGTGATTAAATCCGTATTTCAGCAGCAAGCCGGGATTTTCCTTCTCTGCTTTGATAACCATTTTAATATCATCAACATCTCTTCCCGGCGGTTTTTCACAAAAAACATGCAGCCCCTTTTTCAGACCCGCAATTGTGACTTCGGCAGCCAGGTAGTTGGGCAGACTGACGAACAGGATATCAAGAGGTTCCTCAAGCATCCGGCTGTAATGCGAATAACATCTGACGCCGTCAGGAAGAACTGCTTCTTCCTTGAAATTCTGGTCGCATACCGCAACTGTTTTCATTCTCGGATGTTGATCGATAAATACCCGGCGCCGTTTTCCTACAATACCGTAACCTGCTATACCGACTCTAAGTCTGTTATTTTTCAAAATATCACCCTGTTTAATGAGGCTTATTTAAGAAAAGTTTTACCCTCTGCGTCTGTCTTAAGATTACAAGACCGGCCGAGCATCTGGTATTTTTTGACCATCAGGAGGTTGAAAGGAATCTTTTCAATCGTAATCCCGTTATCCTGCTCTTTCACAAATGCTTCGATTTCTCCAATGTTGGTTTTCGAATCCGTGAAACCCGGAATGAGAGGAATGCGAACAATGACTTTTTTCCCTGCCCTGCAAAGCCTGCGGAAATTGGCAAGAATCAGGGAATTGGAGATACCCGTATATTTTTCGTGAAGGCACGGATTAACGAACTTGATATCAAATAGGAAAAGGTCAACCAGCGGCATGATCGATTCAAACGTATTGGCAGGCGCATATCCCGATGTATCCAGGGCGGTATGAAGATTTTCTTTTTTTGATCTCTTTAAAAGGTCACGGCAGAAGTCAAACTGCCGCAAAGGTTCACCGCCTGAAAGAGTGATGCCGCCCCCGGAAATATCGTAATACACGCGGTCTTTCATCACCTCGTTCAGTACTTCACGTGCCGATATCTCTTCAGATGACCACCGTAGTGCATTAACCGGACAATTATTTATACAAATACCGCACTGGTCGCAGTTATCGCTTTTAAACACGATTTTCCCTTCCCATGTCATACATTTTTCAGGACAGACTTCCATGCATGTTTTGCAGGCGATGCATTGTTCGGAATGATAAATAACTTCCGGACGACCCGACATAGTTTCCGGGTTCTGGCACCAGAGACATGAAAGCGGACATCCTTTAAAAAAAACGGTGGTCCGGATACCAGGACCGTCATGAACCGAAAATCTCTGGATATTGGTTATCAATCCGTTCATTCCGACTGACACCTTGCGATCACGTGATCCTGCATCTCCCTGCTGAGCCCGACGAAATAATATGAAAACCCCCAGACGCGGACAACAAGGTCGCGGTATTTTTCGGGATGCTTCCGGGCTTCTATAAGTTTTTCTGCGTCGAGAATATTTATATTGATGACACAGCCGCCTTTGAGCATGAAAGCAAGAGTAAGATGTTTCAGGATGGCTGCAGGGTCCGGTGTTCCTTTCAGAGACGAGAGAGGGATATTTAAGTGTAAAGTGGAGCCGAAAATGTGTTCAGAGGTTTTTATTTTTGTAACAGTGTTAATGATCGAAGTCGGCCCTTTAATTGCGGTTCCCGGAGTGGGTGAAATATGTTCACCCACAGGATCCCCGTTTTTTCTACCGTCGGGCGTTGCGCCGACATAGTAAGCTGTGTGATGGAAGAGATGGTTGTACAAGCCGGGTAGTACCGGTCGCCCCATACTGTCCTTGTGTTTTTTTACCCACATTGAAAATTGCCGGGCAATATCGATTGCAATGGAATCAACATAATCATCATCATTCCCGAATTTAGGAGCATTCAGACACAGCTTTTGTATAAATAAATTTTCCCCGAAGTTGTTTCTCAGAGCCTCAAGGAGTGCTTCTTTTTTGATCAGCTTCTTTTCATAAACCAGATACTTTATTGCGGCAATACTGTTGGCTGCTGTCCCCAGTGAGCCGACAAACAGTCCGTAGGTGTGCCAGCAGGCTTTATTTGAATAGGGGTTCCGCGCTTTTTCGATCACTTCCGGCATGGTAGCTGCGGTAAAGAGGCGCATCGGATTCTCATTCGAATTATAAGGAGCCGAAAGGATAGCATCGATCTGGTACTTGAGCTGTGAGAGATAGGCTTTGTAAAAATCTTCGAATGTTTTCATGGACAGGAAACTCTCTGTTTTTTTTCCTTCCGACACGGGAGGGTTTATGTCCACAAGTTCCTGGGTACTGGCATAGTACTGCATGCTCTTTTTCACCGGAACATTTTCCTTGCCGCCAAAGAGGGTATGTTCCACCGCTTTGACACAGTCGATGTATCGAAACGATGTTTCTCCATACCCATCCAGAATGATCTCGGTACAGCCGTCAGCGCAGTAGTCCTCGCTGATTTTTCCGGATCTTCCATATTCTTTCAACCCTTCGATAACAGAATCATCGTTAAATACCGTACAAAGCCCTGTGCCCGTTAACTGGAACCTCGATACCATTTCCAGAAGCTTGCCCGGCGACTTTTTGTGCAACCTCACATTTATTTTGGGGTCTATATACCGGTTTTCCAGCATCAGTTCCAGAATCATGTATGTCAACTCGTTGGTTTTGTCCTTCCCGGCAGCGTTTCGTCCGCTGAGCGTGATGTTCTGCAGCGTGTCGCCGCGACCGCCCCCGCGCATTTCAAACCGGTACAGCAGTTCGGCTACAAGTTTCCGGCCTTCTTCTTCCGTAATTAATCCGCTTTTCAGGTCCTTCTCATAGAAGGGATATAGGTGCTGATCGATCCGGCCTATCGTGGACGTCCCGATCCGGAAAATAGCTGCAAACCAGTAAAGCTGGCAGGCTTCACGGAAGGTTGACGGAGCTCTTCGTAAAAGAGAACGACATGCCGTATAAATATCACCGCGTCTTTTTTCTTTTGCAGCTATTGCATAACTTTCGATGATGCGGATAATCGCAGTGTAAACCCTGTGTATAAGCCGCAGGTAAAGTTTTTCATTTCCATTGAAATTTGAAGCATTATTCCATGCTTTTGATCTGATCCCGGAAAACCCGAGACTAAGAAGTTTTTTCATCCCGATGGGATAGTGAAAATTATCATGCGGTCTCGGCCAGACCGGGTATTCCGGCGACTGAAAAGGCCCGGCCAGTAAAAGATTACTGTCTATCGCGGTATCGAATTTATTTAACCATTCGATATACCGGACTGTATCTTCCGTGATCCGCCGGATCAGGATATCGGGTGTTTTGCAAAAATCATTCTTTCTCTTCATGAATACCTCATGTCGTTAACCATCCGCCGTCGACAGGTATGACGACTCCGTTTATATAATCAGACATGGAAGATGATAATAAAATAAGAATCCCCTTGAGATCCTCTCCTCTGCCCCATCTGCCGGTTGGAATCCGCTGGAGAATGGAGGCGTTCCGTTTGGGATCCTGCTGCAGCGGAAGAGTCAGGTCTGTGTCCATAAAGCCAGGAGCGATAGCGTTGACATTGATGCCATAAGGTCCAAGAGCGATGGCAAAGCTTTTTGTAAGTCCTACGAGACCATGTTTTGATGAGGAATATGAGGGCACCCTGATCCCCCCCTGAAAAGAAAGCATTGAAGCCATATTGATTATCTTTCCGGATCGCTGAGCCATAAAACCTTTTGACACGGCGCGGGAAAGCAGAAAAGGAATTGTCAGATTGACCTGCATAACATCGAGCCAGTCATCATGATTAAATTCATAAACTTCGCCTCTTCGTGAAATTCCGGCGTTATTTACAAGTATATCTATCCGGGAATACTCTGCGATAACCGAATTGATTATTGATTCTATATCTTTTTCGGATGCTTTCATGAGATCAACGCAGATGCGCTTGAAACTAATACCGCGATTTGCGCAGAAATCCGCCATGTATGGATTGTCCGACCGGTCAAGAGCTACTACGGCTGCTCCGGCTTCGGCCAAAGCTTCAGCAAGGGACTGACCGAGTCCTTTTGTCGTACCGGTAATCACAGCTACCTTACCTTTAAGATTGAAATTATCGATAATGTTGTTATTCATGTCATCCTTTCATCCAGCGCAGTTATTTATTTCTGTACCTCCGGAAAATTGGATCATTTTCCATGATGCGGCTCACCAGTTCGTAATCGGCAGGCGTATCTACGCCGAATGTTTTATATGGAGAGAGAGGAACCTTGACCGGAATACGGTTTTCGACGAAACGGAGCATATCATCGGACTCGGCGATTTCAAGCGGCGTCATTGCTATTTTGGGATAGCGAAGTGCGGTCTCCCTGTTGAAACTGTACAGGCCGAGCTGCTTGTAATGTCTGTTGTTCAGGCCATATGGAACAGGAAGCCTTGAGAAATACATAGCAAAACCGTACTGATCAAAAACAGCTTTCACGTTGTTGTAGCTGTTAATATTTTCTTCCCCTTCAAGGTTTTCAATAAGATTCACGACGGCCAGATTCCCGTCCTCAAAAAAGGGATCGATAAGAAGGTCAAGCGTCTCCGGATTAAGGAGTGGTTCATCTCCCTGGACGTTCAGGACGATATCGAAATCTCTTCCCTGCCGGATCAGTATCTCGCAGGCTTCGGCGATCCGGTCAGTGCACCGCTGATGGCTCGATGCAGTCATGATCACCTCTGCGCCGAAAGCCTCTGCCGCCTCTTTAATTTCCCCGTCGCAGGTTGCAATATATGTATTATGAATCCCGGTGTTCATTTTTACCCTGCGCCAGACATGCTCAATCATGGTTTTTCCGCAGATACTGACAAGCGGTTTTCCCGGAAAACGGGAAGAACCCATTCGGGCCGGAATTAAGGCAATAACTGTTTTCATATAAACCAGCTTTTTTTAAAATCTTCTAAAGTTTTTTACGAATCTCTCCGAGCTGATTCCGGCAATACTCCCCGAGATAGAGAAAGTCATCGCTGAAACCGACAAATCTTACCCCCCGGCCAATGGCGTCCAATACTCCATCCGGGTCGGGTTTAACGACATGCTGACCGATTAAATATCCGTTGGCATTCGATTTCTTGTAGATTTCATCTATAGCTTCACGCACTGCCGGATGATCAAACCGGCCGGGATAGCCGAGGGAGCCGGAAAGGTCATACATTCCTATCAGCATACCGTCGACACCATCCACGCTCATTATGGATTCAAGATTTTCCACTGCGCTGATGTGTTCAATCTGGACAATTACAACGCTCTTCTCCTGATTCCATTTCATATAAGTTTCAAGATCCATGCTGTAACGCTGCGCTCTGGCAAGACCCACGCCGCGTGTTCCTTTCGGCGGATACTTGACGGCATTGACAGCTTTTTTTGCGTCATTTCCGGAATTTACCAGCGGGACTATTACTCCGTATGCTCCCATATCCATATATTTTTTTATAAGCTCGGGATTGTTTTCCATTACTCTGACAAGAAGCGGCACGCCGCACAGATCAACAGTCCGGATAATCTGCTGTGCCTGATCCGAAGAAAGACTGCCGTGTTCCATGTCCAGGGTAAGCCAGTCAAATCCGGCCCGGGCCATGATTTCCGCAACAGCCGGATCCCCGAAGGTTATCCATGAACCGATTGTCAGTTCTCTTTTTGTCAGTTTATCTTTAAGATCGATCATCGGATTCTCCTGTTTTTTCTGTGTATACCCGGTCATATTGTATATATTGAGATTTAAAAGTTCTTGAGCCTTGCATAAACAGAGCTGTTCTCCGGACTTCCCACCCACATTTGATTAGATTCATTCTGCATCGGATACCAGTTTCCGCTTTCTATGAATCTCCGGTAAGGGTAAAGATCCAGGCCGTCATGATATTGCATTTTATGCGCGTCATGGAGGACTACGATGCCATCAGGTTGAAGCGCCTCCCGCGCCGCCTGAATACAGCGCCTTCTGAAACGCGCATCCACTATGATAACATCGAATTTTATGCCCAGCCTCACGGGATAATCAACATAGTTCTTCTCGTTATCCGAAGATGGAGCGAACCGGTTGCATGGCGGAGGAACCGGACCCCATCCCGGTTTCTCCCAGAAAGGCTTGAACTCCATCAGATACAGCTCCACCCGGGATTGCAGGCCGTTTTTTTTGATAAACCCTTTGACCATTTCATGCCATGCTCTGTTGTTATCGATAGAGTGCCACTCAAAGTCAACGCCTTTACCGGTAAGATATCGGGCGTAATATAAAGTACTGTAGCCGCTTCCCCATTCGAATATTCTGAGCGCCTTCCCGTCGCCGGCCTTGTCAAATAAATCTTTAAAGATCCGTCTCTCTTTTTCAGTCTGTGCCGGAAGTTTCAGGAAACCATACAATTTTAGTTTCATGTTAAAATAATACGCCTGGAGTTTCCGGGTAATTTTTCTTGAAATGCTTGTCATTTGATCACCGATTAATCCGCTGGACAGTCTAAATAATTATTATATGTAAAATCATCTTTTCAATTACAAAAAGACACCCATGTTTTCTTCATCCGGTTTCGTAAAATATTCAGAAAATGTCTGTTCCGCAATTCGCCCGAATATGTCATTATTTTTTTTGAGATCTTCGATCAGGTTAAGTTGTTCCGTTATTTCTGCCGCAGTATTAACAGGCTTTAACGGATAGTCCGACCCGGCAAAAGGATCATAAAAAAATGTATTATCGGGAATAACCCGGATAACTGGGACGCCTGCTATAATGGATTCCAGTATAGTTACAGATCCGCCGGTTGATATAACGGCATGCGATTTCATGAGCCAATCCTGCATGGTTCCGTCATCGGCAAATTTAAAATCATTCATCCCGATTTGGGATAGAAATTTAATTATTTTATCTTTTGAAAGTAAAGGATGGTTTTTTATGTAAACCATGTAATTTTGTGTCAGTTTCAATACTTCTTTCACTTTAATAAAAAGATCGAATGCGAGATCATAACTGAAAGAAAGCGGAAGCAGAAGTATTATTTTTTGACTACCGGCGCCGTCCCCTTCTTTATTTTCCGGCTTTCCGATATATACGCCTTCATACCGGAGGTTCGGGCCGGAGATTAATATTTCAGGAGGAAATCCCGCTTCTCTGAAAAATTTCGTATAAATTCGCCCGCTGCAGACAATTTTACCGGGTAAAGGATGGAAATCCTTTTCATCGGGAGATATGTTATGCGGCAAATAATCAGGGAAAAACACGGTGTGTTGAAAACCGATCACCTCTGAGTCGGGGAAATATTGCCGACAACCCAAAAGGAATTGTTTTTCAGTAGAATTGTTCTCAAATGCATAATGAAAACTATCGATCTCGACTCCTTTTTCCTTCATTTTTTTTAGTAAGGGATAGCATAAATTCAGTTCAAACGGATAAGTGTCTATGCTTCTCTCTTTAAGTGTTTCGTTTAAAATCGGTGTAACATCTGTTTTGTTAATCCAGACATTGTTAACTCTCGTCCGTGACAGACTAAAGGCATTATATGCTGCTTTCAAATAATCCGAATATGCCAGATAATGTTCCGGGATCAGAAAACTCAGTTTGCTTTTACTCATCAGGGTGTATATTTTACTTACGGGACATCTGAGATTAAAAAACATCGGGAGCGTAAATATCTCATAATTTTTAGATCGCAGCCAGTCTGGCAGGGAACCAAAATTTCTGTCTTTAAATTTCCCCGCTTCATCAAAGGTGCCGTCTGTAACCCATGACCTTTGAACTACTCTTTTTACGGCATCTTTTTTTTCAAATGAGACGGGCTTAAGCAGCCTGAAAGCCGCTCTTCGGCTCTGATGGGCCTTCCATAAAAAACGCAAAATAAGAGCCGTATTGAATAACCATCGCCTTAACGTTTTAGTATATTCGAATAATTCATTTTTATATCTGAAAACCTGAAATCCTGATTCGGCAGCAACATGTTCTATACAATCAGCCAATGCCGGACTATTTACAATAAATACAAAATCCGCATTTGAAGCCGCAAAAAGCTTTTTTATACAGAACAGATAGACAATATTAAGGAATACCTGGGTTGTAGTCGTGCTTTTAGAGGCTATCTGCCCGCCCCACCATTCAAGAGAATCGTGCTTTTTATTTAATTTTGCGATTAATTCAAGGAGAGACGCCTTAACTTCTTTGACTGTTATGTCAAATAACCCGGATAGATTCCTAATCTCCGTCTTATCTGCGAACTTATCGCGCAAATTGATATAATGAGAACAATCATCAGTAAAATAATAATATAAAAAGTCTGTTTCAATACTTTTGGAAATAATTGATTCAGCTTTATTTTTCGGGATTATAATTACACGTTTCATTGCCGAGGTTTTTACACAGATCCCTTTACAAATCTTCCTGGGTAATCAATCAGGTAATCAACCGGAGAATCCGGGGCTTTTCTTTGCGGGAATTATCATATTTTTTACAAGCATATAATTTTCTCTGGTAATAACTTCCAGTCTTATTCCCAGATATAAATAGCCAATCAATGCTGCCATCTTAATACTAATTCTGATCCCATAGTAAATACCGTAATTTCTCAGCAGAATCATGGTTATCGCAGAACCGAAGAAGATCAGGAATATTGAAGCGACTTTTCCATACTCCCACTTGATTTCATAATAATGCTGGGACACAACAAATGAGACTATGCCGGAGATCAGGCCCGCAAGAAGCGTCCCCCACGCAGCACCGATGGCGCCCCATTTCATAATAAAAGGTATGTTTATTATTATATTCAATCCAATGCTTACTATAGTCAGTATTGAAGTGACATGTGTCTTTTTTGTATATATAAGTTGAGGCTGTTTTCCGAAGAAATATGACCCATACAACATGGACAAAATCGTAACGATTTCTATTGCACCGTGGTATGATTCCGGAGTCAGAATAAATATGATTTCTTCTGAAAAAAGAGAAATCATAAGGCCGATTGCAATCGAAATATACAGAAACGGAGTAAGGTAACGCCCTACCGATTCCCCGCCATCTTCTCCCAACTCGAACATACGCTTATATACCTGAGGAGAAAATACATTTTGAATGGCCGTCATGTATGTGAATACGATATTCGCCACTTTCTGTCCTATGTTATATACTCCAACTCCGCCTACCGTGTTCAAAAGCCCTATCATATATTTATCAAACTGGTTGCCGATCACTCCGAAAAAAATTCTTGGCGTAAGAGGCAGGCTGATTTTTAAAGAATCTCTTAATGCTTTCCGATCAAAGGCAACAGGAAGAAATCGTATAAATCTAAAAGAGAGCACGGAGAAAATTATTAAACTTGCTAAAAGCTGACCCCAGACAAGTCCTATAACTCCAATACGCAAATATGCCACCATGAAAAGGGATAATAGTACCCCGATTAGACTCTCATCAATTGTGTACCAGACAAATGCCTTCGCATTTTCGGTATTCTTGAAATAGGTCAGGTAATAAGTCTTCAATCCCATAATACCTGTTGAGCAATAAGACCAGAACAGAATATCAGCATGATTTGAAGAACCGATAATCCATTTTGAAAGCTGATATTTGAACAGGTATGTTAAAAAACCGCAGATAATAAAAGCTATAATTACAAACAGCAGAGTTGAATATAACAACCCGGCTACATTATTTGTTTCTTTATGCTCAAAAAAATTCCTCTCATATCCGATGGTCAGGCCGAAATTCGCAACCCCGTTCACGAAAATGGCATAAACCTGCGCCAGCGCCCATATTCCGTAATCTTCTTTTGTTAAAATTCTGGTAAAAATGGGCAGAGTCAATATAGGGATAAGATTGCCGACTATGACAGGAAGAAGATAAATGAAGCTGTTTTTAATCTGTTTTTCTTTGTTGGTCATAACCGGGCAAATATGATGATCCTGTTGCTTCTGTCATGCGCGATTCAGCCAGTACATTCTTCAACCACTGTTTAAGTTCTTCAGGACCGTTTATAATTTCGATTCCGTGTGCGGCCCTGTCGTCCTTTTGAATCAGACCGGTCGGGTCGTAGTAGCAGGAGGGTTTACTGAGTTTACGGGCGATCAAGGCGGTAGATGTAAACGGCATGGAGATCGCAAGCGTACTCGCTTCGATTACCCTGTAAGCGGAAATATCCGGATCAACAGCGATAACGTTATCGGATCTCGATAAACGCTCTGAAAAGAAGAGGTACGCAGGATGAGCAAACGATGTACCCTTCACTTTACGCTTACGCTTCCAAAGCATTGTATAGGCAGCGTCCTTTGTGGCTTGCTGTATGTCATGCAGGAATGGGATGCAGATCTCAGGAACATAAAACTCAGAGTCGATTCCCAGTGTCCTATACATGGAAGAACGCGTTGGTGTTATATCGAACACGGCCGCGCCTCGTCCACTGAATGCAGGCATTTCCGCCGCACGGGAATGAAACCAGATTGGTCCGACTACATTTATGTTGGCTGCCTCACCAACAGCACGACGAACAAATTCGGCTTGATACTCATCCCATACAAGATAATGAGACCAATTCATCGCTTGCCAGCCATAGAAAAGAGGGGGATAACCATTCGGCTGTTTGAATGCTTCGCAATTGGTTGAGTAGAAGTAGAAGGTAATACGAGAACCTCGTTTTTCAGCCTCATATGTCCAGAGCGGACGGTAAATCCAATTGGAATTGTGAAACAGGCAATCTTTCGCCAATCGTTCTGGCTTTTGCATCCGCGCTTGCGCAGCAAGCGCTGCCTGATTCAGCAACAGCGCATGCCACCAGCGGCCGCAAAGCAAATCCCAAATTGATAGCAAACTCGCCAGTAAGCCCCAGAGTGTGAAGCGGAATAATAAACTGAAACTTGTCAATGGCGGTATGGGAGCCTTAACCGGGATGACCGGCGTTCCATTTACTGCCTTGTCTCCAGCGCCGATTATTCCATGGCAGAGAGTATCAATATCGCTGATCCTGTTTGGCCATTGGGTATACCAGGTTATGATGTCATGGCTTCGGCCATCTCGGCAAGGATCAGGAAGATTCCCCGGTCCAAGGCTATCGAAATAGACATAACGTCCTAATTGTCGCGTTGATTGTTTATATGCCGCTTTAATCCCGCTGAGAATAATCTTAACAATTTTCAAAACGCCATACGCCAGCATCATTCCGACAAAGGCGTTCCATAGCAAGGCCGTGCGTAACGAAGCTACCTTAAATCCTCGATTTCGAATGATCTTCCGCCATTCAGGCGGTAGATAGTAAACTAACGGCGAGCCTGCTTTACCCAATGCGTAAAGCAAGGCTTTGTTTAGATTCAGGCCGGCAACGCGAATCAAAAAATACTGCCTGCAGACTAACCTTGCCTGCCCTATGCCTTCTCCAAAAATGTATTTTGATAAGTGTTTCTCCTTAATTTCCATCGGCTGCGTCGTCAGAGCTCGATTAACATCGGAAATAAGACTCAGCGTTTCGGAATCTTTCAGAAATCGATAGCCTCGCATGATGCGCCGGAGGCGATGGAAACCACAGCTCATAAAAAGTTTAGAGAAAAAAGGAAAGCTCATTTTTTCATTGATAGTTTAATTTCGGTTACTTCGAGAGAGATGAATCAAAGAGGAGATTGATTGCCGCGAGAAATATTACATCTTCAAAACTGTCTATGTGACGATATGTTTTTCTGACACGATACTGTTTAAGAAATCCTGCTTAAAACAACCAACTATATGCAACCCTACGCTCTGCAATAACGGAGACAAAGTATAAATAAGGCTAAATTCCTTATATTTACTCCATAATATTTATCCAATCATATCCTTAGATAAAGGCTCCCCTCGCTCAATATCGCATGAAGCCTTTTTACCTAATATTTCTTTATAATATTTCGGCGCAATGCCATATCCTGGCCTTATGGAGCGAATATTATTTTTTGTAAAAAGATCGCCTTTTTTTACATTTTCCACAACAAACAGTGATCTTAAAAAGTCTCTGTTTTTTAAAACTTTAGCTGATAAATCATAACTGATTTTACCTAAAGCCAATTCGACATTTCTAACGCTTTGGACCATAGAAGCAAATTCTGCCGGCTCTATAGAAAATGACGCATCAGGGCCGCCGATTTTTCTATCTAAAATAAGATGCTTTTCGATAACTAAAGCGCCTAACGCAACACCGGCAACCGCAACATCGCTGCCCAGCGTATGGTCCGAAAGGCCCACTTTTACGCCAAACTTTTCTCTCATATCAACCATTGTCCGTAAGTTTGCTTCCTCTATCGGAGCGGGATAACTGGAGGTGCATTTAAGAAGAGTTATATCGCTGTTGCCTGTTTTGCGGCAAATATCCACTGCATCCTGTATCTCCTCCATCGTCGCAATTCCGGTAGAAATCATCAGCGGTTTTTTCTTAGAAGCAACATATTCAATCAAAGGAATATCGGTAATTTCGGCAGAAGCAATTTTATAGATAGGAACATCTTTTGATTCAAGAAAATCTACCGCGGTAAAATCAAACGGCGTAGAAAAAAATAGTAGTCCCAGCGTTTGAGCGCAATCTTTTAAACGATCATGCCACTCCCAGGGGGTACAGGCCTCTTTATACAAATCATACAAGTTTTTCCCATCCCAAATGGTCCCATGATTTATTTTAAAATATTCTTTAGGGCAATCAATGGTCATGGTGTCCGGGGTATAAGTTTGAATTTTTACGGCATCCGCACCGCACTCTTTGGCCGCCCTGATTGTCTTTTCCGCTATCGCTATATCCCGATTATGATTTGCCGAAAGCTCGGCCACAATCAATGTCCGCATAGTTCGGCTTAAAATACTACTTTTTGTATTGATCATATTATTTCCGGACTATTAAATCATTTTTATTAATAGACATAATATAACCGGCTTCAATTGCACCCAGGGGAAGCTCTGATTCTTGTAAATATTGATCGAATTTAAATCCGCTTTTAATAAATAAATTTAACGCTCTAATATTGCTGATATTGACACCGGCCCATAAACGTAACAGTCCTAATTGCTGAAAACAATACCATACGATTGCGCTTAAAGCTTCTCCCGCCAAACCTTTTTCCATATAGTTTCTTCTTCCTATACTGATACCGATTGCTACGGTCTTATCACTCCAATCTATAACCCTTTGTCTTTTACAAAAATACCAATAAGTGCCTTATCATGATTTTCTTGATAAGATTGAACATAGTTCCTGCACGTCGCTATAGTCTGCACTACATCAGAATGGCTTAAATACTTATTAATTTCAGGATCGTTTAACCAGTCCGCATAATCTTGCGAAATATCACTTAACAACAAACTCCTTAACACTAAGCGTTCCGTCTCTATTTTGATACGTATTGGCTTATCCATTATGCTCATTTAACTCAAATAAAATCTACTCCGTGTTCTCCTAACACAATCTTGATCAACGGATAACTTAAAATCTGCACCGTTTGCTCCCCGGACAAAACAATATTGAACTGCTGTTCCAATGCCAACACAAGATTTAAATGGCGCAATGAATCCCACTCGGCAACCGTATCCACCGAAGACTCATCGTTAATCGTCTTAACATCAACACCGAATACATTGGCCAATACCTGCTTAAGGTTGTCTTCACTAATCTTCATCTTACCCCTTTGACTCAACAGTATTAACATTAATACAGTCGGGTGATATAAAATTCTTCTCTTCTAAGGCAAACTCCCAATCACACTTAGCATCAGTTTTTGCCGCCAAACGAAATCCCATACGATCATAAAAATCAGCTACCTGCTGGTTTTTCTTGGTTGCATAGTAATAACCCAGCACAGAGCGGCAATTCCTGTACGTCTTGGCATAATCCAGTATATGTCCCAAAAATGCTTCTTCCACTTTACGGCCAAGGACCCGGCAACTTAACAAAAAAGTATCGATCTCGGCCTGCTGGCCGCTATATTTTACAATCGCTACTCCGACCAAGCCCATATCGGAGATTCGATCGCGCAATTTCAGATAAAAAATGTCTGCGCCAGACGATTGCATCAAGCGAATATCGCCTTCGCTATACCGCCGCGTAGTAAGGTTAAATTGATTTGTTCTCTGTGTTAATTGTGCTACACGCGCAATTGACGTATCGTCCACCAGACCGATCAGCGCCTCCATCTCCAAGTTGTTTAAGTACTCTTCTATTGAACCCGCCGACAAATTGATTAGCTTTTTGCGTATCCTCTGATCACGGTACATCTGATTACGGTTCTTATCTTCCTCAGAAAAAACTAATGTATCAAAATATGCTTTTGCATTAAGGGAAGCGGAAAATGTCAGTGGATCTGATGACAACTGTACCACCGCCACCTGAGGCAAACGCTCACGTACCAGGTCGCACTCAAACTGGCTATCATCAACAAACACGATGCTATCCAAACCGATATTCAACTCCTGAGCAATCCGCATAATATTGGAAGCTTTATCGTCCCAGTTAATCTGCCAGGCAGATAAACTATTTTCACGAAGCAACATATCCGGATGTTTTTGTAAGACTTCCAAAACATCCGGCTCATTATTCTTACTGCACAAAGCTAAAATGACACCTCTATCATGAAGATTAAGTACCTCGCGCTGGAAAGATTGATAACCTGAACCTGGGAATGCCGTTCCCAGCTTAATATTATTCAAACCATCCTCGCCAAGTATCCCTCCCCATAAAACGTTATCACAGTCGAGGACCAAACATTTACGCGCTTTGCCATACAATGCGCGAATAAATTTACCGTATTCCTGTCCGAGCGGAATCAAAGCATTACGCCCGACAGGCGCTCGCCCTATTTGCCAATACCGCTCATCAACCCCCTGTTTGCTGCCTATTTGCGCCATCAGAGACATATAATCTATCAAGTAGACATCGCGATAATTTTTCAAACATCTTAATAATTCTAAATTTAACCTCAAAATAGTATGGGTTTGATGTTGTTCTGATTGAACATCCAATATCCCGAGGGCTGGATGGCAAGGAAGTATAAAATTATTAATCACGATCGGCACATTGGTATGCTGACGCAAAGCAGTAATAAATTGACTAGTCATATTCAAAACCCGGTCAATCTCATCGTTTACCTGAGAGAAAGAAAGTGACGGAAACCTCGTGGCTAAGGCAGGTGCTAACACCTCTAACCATTGGGATACAAATACTAAGTCGGGCTTAGCCATATATTGCGCACTCTCAGAATCAAATACCTCTTGTGCAATCGTATCGTAACCACCAAGATGAATAACCGGGTAAAATCCTGCCGAAGCTATCTCTCCTTTAAGCACAGGTATTAACGGATCAATCGTGAAGTTACGTAAAATAACCACTTTCAAAGCCGGCATCCGGCTTTCTTTGGGATCGAGACGGTCTATAATGTTAGACGCCGCTGCATAAACACTATAGGTGGATTCCTTGGTGATACGGCTTAATGCAACCTGTAAATCTTCCACAGTCATATCAAACTACCCTTTTTTCATGAGAATGGCGCAATAGTTAATCGTAACCAACTCTTTTTCGCACTGCTCTTCGGAAATATCTTCCGCCGGCAGCGATAACTCCGTAATAATACGCAAACCAGCCTGATGAATCAAATCCCGAATCTCATTGGTATTATGAAAATGATAGATATGATCAATAGCCGGACAATTTGAACACGTTGTCATAAAGATCCGGCCATCATCTTTGATCATGGTACATGCCCGTTGTAAAAATCCAAGCGCATCGTTAACATGCTCCAGGACTTCACCCATAGTAATAAAATCGAAATTGCCTGCATCAACGGATACCCTCAAAAAATCACCATTGATGAATTTAAACCGGGAAGGAGCAATCTGGAAAGTCTCCAAAATATCCATTGTCACTTGAATGGATGTTTTGCTGATGTCCAAAAATACCGCCTCCCTTAAGCCGGGAAATTGCTGCATAGTCTCTACAGCAAACAGGCCATGTCCAGGGGCGATATCGAGATATCTTTCCACTTTTGGAATTTTTTGAATGTATGTTCTGAAAAAATTCAACATCTTAAAGTGGTTAGGCCATAACAAATAGGATAAGAATAATCCAACCATGTAATAACGCATCACCTCTGGCTGTTCATACACAGTCTGGCGCGCCACGCATGCATCATTAAGAAGATAGGTGCCAGTTTTGCGAAAGCGGATTTGCTCTAATAAAAAGTCTGTAGTCATACGATTATAAGCACGTGCAGCCTCTACTCGCTCTTCTTCAGTTTTAAAAAATGATTGGCCAAGTTTGCGGCAGACGGCTTCGGCATATTTCCAATAATTCTTATCCTGCCGGCGGATAAAAGAGTGGATTCTCTTTCTTTGCAAAGGGTTCTGGCCTGAAATCAGGTCAACCATTTTCATAAATTCCGGAGCCGATTTTCTCTTTTCTTCCATTAAGAAACCTTTTTATAGCATTACAGATCCGCCACAAACCGCTATAGTCTGGCCGGTAATATGCCGGGACGCCGGATTCAATAAAAAAGCGATAGTATGTGCAATATCTTCAGGCTCAGCCAACCTTCGTAGAGGGGTTTGCATCTTTGTAAGCATTTTAATTTTATCCGGCAAATCGGCAATCATCTCGGTTTGCGTCATACCGGGGGCAACAACATTGACCCGGATATTCATCGGACCATATTCCGCCGCCAGGCAGCGCGCCAATGACGTCAACGCCGCTTTGGCTACCACGTAACGCGCTTGTTGTACGGGAGGAACTCCTTCCGTATAGACAGTACCTATAAAAACCATGCTGCCGAACTTGGCCTCAACCATTTTTGGAAGAGCACACTTAGCGCAATTAAAAGCGCCTTTTAAATGAATATCGATCTGGCGCTGAAAAGCATCCCAATCTAATTTATCAAACGGCTGTGGCATATTACCGGGAGCAGCGCAATGTACCACGGACTGAAGGGGCCCAAAAGTTTCTTCCGCTGAAATAAATAATTTTTTTACCTGCTCCAGAGAGGCAACATCAGCCTTAAGGGCAATCGCACGTCCACCCTCTTGAATGATTTGATTAACCAACCGCTGCACACCATCTTCGGCAGACAAATAATTAATCACCACAGGAAATCCGTCAGCAGCAAGTTTATGCGCGGTTGCCGCCCCGATTCCACGGCTTCCTCCCGTAATTAAAACCGCTCCCTTAACATTAAGATCCATAGATTTCTCCTCATTTTTTACTTCCAGGACTTTAACTGTTGATTGTCCTCTGATAAGCTCTTTCCCAAGTTGGTTTGTAACAACAACCTGGAGAACTAATACGCGTGTAGCCAATGACTTTTGTTTTACGCCGGCAACAACACGGATTATGTCACCCACATGTGCAGGGCCAATAAATTCCAAGGTTTGGCTCATCCATAACGCACCGCCTCCCGGCAAAAGCATTCCAATCATAGTCGAGATAAAAGAAGCTGACAACATGCCGTGGACAACGGGCTTTTGAAAAAGCGTCTTCCTGGCGAACTCCTCATCAACATGGAGCGGATTAAAATCACCAGTCAAAGAAGCGAACACCTGGACATCTTCTTTAGTAAGAAGATGCGATAATTCTGCTTCATCTCCTACTTGAATGGCATCGAAATCAACCATGCGAACCGCCCGGTCATCTTTTTGATAGGTCATAGTTTAATACCACCGCATAACCGTTGATCCAAAAGTAAAACCCGCGCCTACGCCCGAAAGCACCACCAAATCATCTCGCTTAATGCAGCCTCCATTTACCGCGTCACACAAAGCAATCGCTATAGAAGCATCTGCGGTATTGCCAATAGTCGCGACATTGGTATAGGTTTTGGTCATGGGCTGCTTCATCTTCGCCATCAAATATTCAATTAAACGAAGGTTAGCCTGATGAAAAATAAAAAAATTAACATCTTGAACTTTTTTACCTATCTTCTCAAGGGAGCGTTCAATAACTAAGGGTTGATATTGAATAACCTGTTTCCATACTTCCAAACCATTAAGTTCATAATATTGCAAACCATCGTTTATATTTTGGGCACGCAAAGGATAACTCGATCCTCCCCCACGCATGCGCACCGCGTCGAAAACTTTGCCATTGGTAAGGATTTCAGTCGACAAAAAACCGTAACCCGATTTAACGCGGCCTAAAACAGCTGCTCCCGCTCCATCTCCAAAATAGATAGCGCTATTAGGATCGGACCAATTGATGAACCGGGATTGAAGTGCGGTCCCAATAACCAGTGTGTACTCAATCTTATCATCACAGGCCATTCGATCTGACGCTACGCTAAGTCCCACCTGGAAACCGGTACAATTGGCCATCAGGTCAAAAGCGCCTGCATTTTTAGCTTTAAGTAAATCCTGAACCCTACATGCCATAGCCGGATAAACGTAATCACCCGTAAAGCTGCACCCTATGATCAACCCAATCTGGCAAGGATCGATGCCGGCCATCTCAATAGCCTGTCGAGCGGCAATAGCAGACATCCCTGAGGCCGTCTCGTCATCCTCAACAACAAATCTTGTTTCAACTCCGATACTGTCCGTAATTTTTTGCGCCGGCACTCCCGTCCACTCTTCCAGCATTTTGTTGTTTATCAACCTGGCGGGAACATATTTGCCTACACCAATAACACTAACTCCACTGCTCAAATTTTTCATCAAATACCACCAAATTGCTTATACTGTGGCGGCAATAGCACCGCGTCCTTCCACCAAACTTTAGCTTCACCGGCTGTCCAGGCACGGCCATGGCCGGGGAATATTACTGCTTGTTCAGATAGCCGTTCAATTAAACCGCTAACGGAAGATACTATTTGTCCCGCATTTGCCCCCGGAGTATCCGTGCGTCCCACATATTGATAAAGCAACGTATCCCCCGTAAAAATAAATCCTCCAAAGTCATAACAAACACTCCCAGATGTGTGGCCTGGCGTTTCCACAGCATCAATGGGCCAACCATCGATATTCAAAGTGTTTTTTTCATATAAAGATACATTTAAACAAGGCTCCATATGCCGAGCGGCAAAGACAAGTGCGTATGTATGAGCCTGACGCATTAAACGCGCGTCGGCTTTATGTAAGTAACAAGAAACGGCGAAGTGCCGGCAAAGGTCGGCCACCGCGCCCACATGATCATGATGCGCATGAGTGAGCAAAATCGCCTTAAGCTTGCCACCATGATCCGATACCATTTGTTCAATACGTTTGGCTGCGTCACCCGGATCAATAAGTATATGTTCACCCGAAAGAGCATGTCTCACTAAATAGCAATTTACTGACCAAGGCGCGTCGGTTACAATAGTTGTAATCTGAAAATCACCAATTTGCCGCATCATCTTAATAATTTTTCTGTTTAACTTACCAATCCCATATTTATAACCTGCCCCGTAATGCAACCGCTTTGCGAAGAAGCAAAAAAAGCGATAACATTGCAAATCTCCTCCACAGTTACTAAACGTTTAATGGTCTGCTTTTCCAGAAGGCGCACAGCCCAATCCCGCCCCATAGCCTGAGCCGCTTCGGTCATAAAAAGTCCTGGCGCCAAAACATTACACGTAATACCTACAGAAGCTAACTCCTTCGCTAGAATCTTGGTCATTTCGACAATAGCGCTTTTTGTTGCCGAATATGCCGATGTCCCCTCCAAATGCAAAGGAACACCTAAAGAAGAAACCGTGATAATCCTGCCTTGTTTCTGGAGGATCATAACTTTAGAAATTTCGCGGCACACGTAATAAGTACCCGCTACATGAGTATGCATAAATGTCTGCAAAACATCATCAGGTGTTACTGTCATCAAAAGAGCGGATTGAACCGAACCCGCGTTGCAGACTAAAACATCGATCCGTTTAAAATCGCCTTTTATTTTACGAACCCATGCGCGCACCTGATGCTCATCGCCCACATCCACCTGGCTATGATGATATCCCTCTATCTCAAAATCCACAGGGCTTCGGCTACAACCAATAACACGGTAACCATGGGTCACAAAATATCCCGCCACAGATCTGCCTATTCCCCGGCTGGTACCTGTAATAACCATAATCGGGCGATTATCCATAGTGGCCATTTTATCATCCTCCACTTAATTTCACACAATATTGTGCCAAAGCCCCAAGAGAAAGATGTGGTTTATTAATATTAAATTCATCAATCTCATTCAGCACAAGATAGAGATCTTTATTCGCCTCGCTGCTAATGCGATCTTCCAGATCGGTAACAAACGTGACGAAACCTATCGAATCAAGCGGTGATCCAACTCCTAAAAGGATTGTCTCCGTATTTAATTCCACATTCGATTCTAACATTTTAGATTCCTTCATATTACCCAGCGATGCGACTATCAATTCGAATGCGCGTTCTTCCGTCATAATCATACATCTCCTTATCAAAATTTTTTTATTCTTAACTTAAACTCGCTGCTTAGGCATCAAGCACCAAACGAAAGTGCTGGGAATGCTCTCTCCGCTTCCACTTATCGCCTCATCAAATAACCGCTCCAGCAACAATTCATATGATATATTATTCAGCACTTCTTTGTATTCATGCCAAGATAAAATCCCCTGTCCCGATATTTCATGAAACAGCAGATACTCAGGCATCAGGCTTTTCTCACTATTCTTAAAAAGAATATCTTCGCTTTGCCGGACAACCTCGCCAACCACAACTGGCGCCTCAGGAAATACCTGATGGATCTGCCGAAAAAACTCAATAAGAATATCTACCCTGCCTTTTGATATTTCATGCAGCAAGAACCACATCGAAATAGCCACCCTGCCTTTCCCTGAAACACGAAGCACTTCGTGACTCCAATATTCAACATCCAGCGCATCAGAACAAATTGTAGAGACTTCTATCCCTGGATATTGCCGGCGTAAATTATTAAAGGTTGTCTCAGTTGAGAGTTTGGAAAGATCAACCCCTATTACTTTTTTGCATGGGACATCTTTTACAAAAGTTGAGAGAAATTGCCCGTCACCACAACCAACATCAACAAGCACATCAAAATCAACCTTTCGTTTAAGACAAGATATCGCGGGAGGAAAATAACGCATATGCGTTATCCCGCTACCGATAACATTTTCCAATCTTTCTACCTCGCACGATACCTCTGGTTCAGATTGCTGTATTAACTCATGATAACGATACATATACTCATAATAAGAATGCGGGACATAAAAAGAATTCGCACGGCGAAATATTTCTTTACCCAGTTCACTGGCGCGATATGTAATACTTTGTCCATCTACATCTTCGATCAATCCAATCCTCGCAAAATAATGGAATGTATCCTGCAACAACTTTTTATTGGGAATATTATGAAAATCTTCTACTGTAAAACTTGTGGTCATTCGCATTGCCTCAAGCACCCCAAGCCGCCCCAAGCTGCTAATCATGGGGGTAGAAAAAAAACCCCGCAACAACACAACAAGATCTTCTATAACTTCCCTCTTTAACACCTCCGACCTCCTATGGAAACTCTGTAACATACCGCTGATACTTTACCTGGCTCAACCAGGATTCCGCCAGTAATTCAATTAAAACCACATCGTAAAACGCACCGCCTTTAAAAATGTGGTCACGGTAAACACCAACCTCCCGGAAACCATGCATCTTATGGATATAAAGAATATTTTTGTTTCCAGATAGAACCTCGCCGTAAATTTTTCTAAACCCCATTGTTTTAAAAACATAATTATACAGATACGGCGGAACCATTGCTCCTATCTGCCGATAGTCTTTTTCACCGATATAATACCCCGCACTGCAACGGCGATGCACATAATTAATATCCGCAAGGTTAATAAGGCCGATCAAAACATTTTGATAAAAAATTACCCAATAGCGGCAGGAATCTTCTTTTGTTACACGGTTAAACCATTGGTATTGCTTATTCATGTCATACTCGACATCCGTAACCATATACCTGGTCACTTCCGGGCTTACTCTCCAACCCATAACCTTTTCCAGATGTTCTTCCTGCATCCGAACTATCTTAATCATGCGGCCCATTCCATGTTTACAACTATTATTCATACAACCGGTATATTTTTATACCGACTTTCTCTAAATAGGAAATTTGTTTATATATCAAACCTTCGCTGGCTTCCGACGAAATAAGAATAGCATTGATATGTAATTTAACATCGGCGGGATCACCCGATAATTTCTTAATCGGAAAACGGCCCAGCCGGCTACCATGCTTCTTCGGATCATTATCAAAGATACAATAAATATCCGCTGCACCTAACGCGGTTTCACTCAATAGCTGGCTGGTATGGATTCCGGCACCCCAAATCGCCAACATTCCCTTCGGCGTATTATCCAATATCAACTTTATCTTATCCTGTATCCCTGAAACTAATTCCTTAGACTTTTGTTTAAAGCTCTCGATAACGCTTGCGGCTTGCGGAAAATCATTAGATATCGGCAATACCTCCTGTGAATGCCTCCACGTTGACGCGACGACAGGGTAAAATGGGGAATATTCAGGGCCGTTATCAAACAGAATTATCTCATCCTTGGCTAATCCGTTAACCGACATCAAATTAGTCAACGATCTGGGGGTAAAAAAATTGACATGTTCAAAACCAAAATAACATTTAGGAGCATACGGCTTAAGAAGATTGGGAACTTCCACGTAAAGAAGGCCGCGATCCGAAAGTAATTTCTTCAACTCTCTAATCACTTGACCCGGATTGATCAAATGCTCAAGCACATGGCACAAAATAATGAGATCGAAGGGTTTCTCCTCCTGCAATAATTCAGGATTAAAAAAACCACGGATTACATTAACACCGTAGTGCTGCTTTGATAATTCGACGCATTTTTGACTAGGATCAATTCCCAGAACATTCCACCCCTCTGATTTAAAAAGCATTAATCCAAAAGCTGTAGCGCAGCCAACATCTAAAACTTTACCGGTAAAACCGAGTGGAAATCTTTTTTTAATCAACCCAAAATATCTGTGGATTTGATTCATTTCAGCCACGGGACGCAAACCCTCATTCTGCGGTTGTTCATAATTAGACATTTTTTCATAATAAGCGAGGATTTTCTCCTGCGGCAACAATGGGCCGGCAAAAACAAAACCACAGCCTTTGCAGATCTGAATCTTATGATGATAGCCGATATCCCCCATCCCAACAATAACTTCGGTCGGCTGGTCAAAGGCTTCAAAGCAATCACTTAAATGGCAAACAGGGCAATTTCTATCAATCAATTTCATACAACAACTCCCTTAAAAATAGACCGCTTCCACACCATTACCGCAAACACCGGATTGAATTAACATCCTCCCGGAAATCATCCAAAGTCATATCGGCATTTTTATTGGTTTCAATAGTCATCATCGCATCGTCAGGGATCTTATTTGCTATCCTGGCCATATCAAGATTTCCAAGCCCCAAATGAACATGGGAATCGAATTCCGAATTAATATCGTCGCAATCTGTTAAATGAAACATAAGGGGTTTTAATTTAATAAACTCATCGACATAAGTATAGATTTCCTTTTTTTGTGAATTAGCCGAACAAATCGCATGCCCAATATCTAAACAAAAACCGCATTTTACTTGCTCCAAAACATATTGAATTTCTTCTATGCTGTATCCCCGGCAAATGTCAGCTCCCATATTATTGGGCAAAGCTTTATAAGGTTTATTCTCTATTAAAGCCCGTGGCTCATCTAAGTTTTTCAGCTGGCGCACAGTTTCTTTAATATTCCCGTCAACCCCCCCATGAAAAATAATAAACTCAACCGTCAAAGTATCAGCGAAACGCTTTACTTCCCGATAAATATTGACATTACTGTTAAAACATTTGCTGTTTGCCAAATTAAAAGCATGGGCAAAATGCGGCGCGTGAATAATAAACGGAACATTGTGTTTTTCCCTTATACTTTTCCATAGATATATATGTTTTTGATAAGAACGCGGCACAACATAGAGTTCAATATAATGAAAATAACTCTCGGCATAGAGCTTCAGAGCCTCAGTAATATAGTCTTCATTTATTGACCAAAACTTAAGTCCTATTTTCATCATGTAAAATCTTATATTTTAATTCGGCGATCTTCCAATCGTCTTCGGTATCAATATCCTGGCACTCTAACTCGGAAATTATATAACCAAAAGTTTTCGGGGGCACGGACATTTCCCCGGCCAGCACAACAGCAGTTTTAAAAAAATAAAACATCCCCACGTCAAAATATTTACTTACTAAATCCTGAGAGCGTATTTGTTGTGCATCCCTATCGTTAGGAATAAGCAAACCATCTTGCAGGCGCATTGCCCACTCAATCGGCACGGGATACTTACAGACCGGCATCAGCGCATCAACTTTATTATTAATCATTACCTCATAAGCCATTTTCAAAGTTTCACTTTTTAAAAATGGAACGCAGGGGTATACACAACAAACATTAGTAAAATTATGCCCCAGTTTTTGATACTCCAAAAGGACTTCTTTCAAAACATCATATGTTCCAACGAAATCATCACTTGTCTTAGCTGAACGCAAAAATGGGACTTTAGCGCCATACCGTATAGCGATTTCGGCAATTTCAACGCTATCAGTTGAAACCATCACTTCATTAAAAATAGC
>CAZOEH010000001.1:29071-35731 GCA_964578785.1 uncultured Desulfonema sp.
TTTTTGGAATTCTTTTACTGCCGCTTCGGGCAGGTATAACCGCTCGCATATGTCCTCTGTATTTGAATTTACGTGATTGTTTTTAGAGCGCCCCCATCAATGGCGATGCAGGTTCCTGTCATATAATCGGATCGATCACTTACAAGAAATGCGACCAATGCTCCGAATTCAAGAGGATTACCGAATCGTCCCAAAGGAGTTCCCGCTTCGGCCCCTTTCTTCCATTGCTCAAAAGTAATCCCTTTGAGTCGGGCGGCAGATGCACCCAGTTCATTGACGCGATTTGTCATAAACGGTCCAGGCATAACGGTATGCACCCGTATTCCCTGGTGCGCATATTCCATGGAGAGGGTTTTGGCGAACGCGGCAACCCCGCTGCGGAATACATTAGACAGGACCATATTTTCGAGAGCGCATTTGACGCTGGTGCTTGCAACGTTCACTATCCTCCCCCAGCCAGCCTCCGCCATGCCCGGAACTACACGACGGCATGATCTTATAACGCTCATCAGTGTAAGGTTGAACGCGGCATTATACTGGTCGTCTCCAAAATCCAGACACTTTCCCGGCGGCGGTCCCCCGGCGTTTGTCACCAGAATATCAACCTTACCGTATTCATCGAAAACACCATTAAAATATTTATCAAGCGAGGCACCATCTGAAACATCTGCCGGCATAGCGAAAACCGGGGAAACAGAAGATTTACGCAAGGCAGCCGCCGTGGCATCGAGCCGCTCTCGCCCCCGCGCGCACAACGCCAGAAGACAACCTTCCTGTGCTAAAACCGTTGCGATCCCCTGGCCAATACCAGAACTTGCAGCCATTACCACAGCCACTTTTCCTTTTAATCCTAAATCCATATTTATGCGCCTTTTCTTGTCTTGCAGCAATCAGTCCAAATCATCATATTGAATCATGTGGTCAGCGGAAAGTTCCAGTTTTACACGCCTTCCCAACATATCGGGCAACATTCGGGGGTCTGTACCACCTTTTCCCGGGCGTAAAGCGGTGAGGTCGCCGGCAGTAAGCATGCTGCCGGAAGGGATTTTTCGAGCAGTATAAAGACCTCTCCGGTGTACGCTGCGATCTTCGATCTCCATGAGGGATAACTCCTTTGATGAGCCACCCGTCTTTGCAGCATATTTCAGCATGTCACGCGACTCGGCCCATTGTTCAGGATCGAGACAAACAACGCTGTCCGGTCCCTTCCAGTCTTTCATGGGCGAGAGATGCTTCATAACAACGGAGGCGCCCTTCAGGAAAGCAAATGAAGGAACAAACACCGTAGCAGTATGATCAACAAAGCCTGTTACGACACCGAATCTTTTCTTAAAGTGTTCAATGCACCCCAATTGAAGCAGTTCGGCGGATACTCCCCTTGTCGTATCGGATGACATGACGTGCTGACCGTGGAGAAGACCGAAGTTACTGCATCCTTTACGGTTCAGATACGAAACCATCCAATCTATCTCTTCCATGGTAGCCATCAGTGTTGCAACCCAGAACGGTAATCCGGAGGCGGAAACGGCATCCAGTATTATGGGATTTGTCATATCCGTCGCATTTACGCATAAAGAATCAACACCGATTTTCCGGCAAACATCTACCATACGCGGCGATAAAACCGCAGCTTGAAAAAGAATACCTTCATGATGAGCAACCTTAACCAGAGCTTGTATCTGCTCCTCAGAGAGCTCACGCGACTTATACAATGAATGTCCTGAGTCCGTCCTGATATAGAGATCGTTTGCCCAAAAAAGCTGAAATTCAATCCCATCAGCTCCTGCGGCCGCAGCGATTCTGCACATATCTTCTGCGAGGTCAATATTTCCCTGATTTGCCTGTCCCTCTTCGGCAAACATCAGCGGTGGATGTCCTTCCCCGATTAAATGATTCTCAATTTTCATTGCTATAAAACGCCCTTTATTGTTGATTTACCCATGCTGTATGCCCTTATGATGGATTAACTCCAGAACTTTGATACCTGAGTCAATATCCAGAGGAAACCGTGTTTTCCCCTCAGATACTATCTCAAAAAAACTTTTCAATTCATTTAGATATGCGTCGTTTCCGGAATATTTCAGTATCTTTACTTCCGGCTCAAGATTATATCCAACGCCGTCCTCGAGTATTCTGAAGAGATCCTTTTTTGTGGGCGCCTCTGCTTCGACGGTAGGATCATAACGCTTTTCATGAACATCCCAAAAAAACATTTTCTTCCGGTTGAAATCGATTTCAACATGTCCAAACTCTGCATTAATTCTGAGTTGACGCCTTGGTAAACGAGACAAAAAATCCTCAACGACTGTAATGGTAACGCCAGAAGATGATCGGAGTATACAAACGAAAGCGTCGTCGACATTGATATCCAGATTGCTCTGTTTCATACAAACGCCGGTAATTGTATCGATTTCGCCAAATAACCACACAACAATATCAAATAAATGGCTCATGCCCGTAAACAAAACACCACCACCCAGCTCTTTTTTTCCGGCATATTCGGTACGGTAATCTTCCCTGATGTGCCAGTCCGGCAGATACCAGCCGCCGGTAAATTCCGCGCTGTAAATTTTACCCAAAGGCCAATCGTCCAGCATATGCCTTACAGCAATCCATTCATCCCGAAACCGATATGTATGGGCCATCATTAAAATAGCGTCACGTTCTCTGACTATACGTTCCAGATGCAGTGCTTCATCCAGACTCAGGCAGAGGGGTTTTTCCATCAGCACAGGGATACCTCGTTGCACAAGCGCTTTAGCTGGCTCATAATGGAAATTACTCGGTGTCGCAACGACGGCTACATGTGCACCAGAATTATCAATAGCCGTTTGGTAATCGGTATAGTAATCGGTAATACCAAGTGGTCCACCGAATTCTTTCATCCGCTGTATGTTGAGATCACATAAAACAACCTCTGCTCCCAAATCGATGGCATTTCGTGCGTGTCGCCGCCCTATGGAGCCGCACCCGATGATTAATATTTTTAGCCTGAAACTCATGTTAGTCTTGTAAACCCCTGACTCGCTGGTTCACCTTTCAGCATGATATTGACGGTTCCTTTTTGCTTTGCGATAAAAATCTCGGCGAAGGCTTCATCGACCGCTTTCAGATAGGAAACAACATGTTCATCCTGATGCGCATACATGGCATAGAAAAGCGTTGAGGCGAGAAACCCCCGTTCGAGCATTAACTGGACAAAATATGCTTTCATGGCCATAGGGTTATCCCCCTTAAATGAAAAATGACTCAGCGGCGGGATTCCGCCTACATCAATGTTTAGACCCTTCCGATCCGCACAGTCACGCCATCCTTTTTGTATTTTTTCTCCGATTTCAATCAAATGCCGGCCGGCATTGACCTTTTGATGCTTTCTAATAGTTGCAATACCGGCAGTTGGTCCTATTCTTTCTGTCCAGTAAGTACTGCTGATAAAGGTCTTCTGTGCCGCATCCATTACATCACTTTTTCCAATAATTGCTGCGATAGGATAACCATTACCCAGCGCCTTTGAGAAAACGGCCATATCGGGCTTAATACCCAGAACAAGGTGGGCGCCGCCGCTGTTCATTCGAAACCCGGCGGAAATCTCGTCAATGATCAAAACGGCATTGATTTCATCTGCGATTGCGCGCACACGGTCAAAGAAACCTGGGAGCGGTTGCTCGCCTCGGATCGGCTCCATCACAATAGCAGCAATGGTCCTTCCTTCCCTCTTTATAATATCTTCAAGTTCCTCAATCTTGTTATAACGAAAGGGAAAAGATGTTCCTTCCAAACCTCTCGGGACGCCCTTCGGGCTTAGACCGGGAAGCAAATGTTCTCCCAAAGCGTTTTCCGTGCCTAAATTTGCCGATAAGTACCAGTCATGCCATCCGTGATAACCGCAAAAGGCTACCTTGTCCTTACCCGTATGTGCGCGGGCAATTCGAACAGCAATGGTCATGGATTCACCCCCTGTTCGAGCAAACCGGACTTTCTCCGCCCAGGGATGGATTTCACAGAGGAGATCAGCCAGTTCTATTTCTTCAGGGCAGTTAAGTGAACAGCTAGTACCCTTCTTGATAGCTTCCAAAACAGCAGCATCAACATCTGGGTCTGCATAGCCTAAAACATTGGCACCTATTCCCGAAATACTCATATCGATGTAATGGTTACCATCCAGATCCCATACATCGACACCTTTTGCCCTGCTGTAGTAGCCGGGCCATACACCGGGGGCAAACATATCAGGACGCTTCGATAGGAGCTGCGTCATGCCTGGAATACGGGATTTAGCCTTGTTTTGCATATTAAGGCTTTTTTCAAGATTGAGTTTCACCTTAGTACCATCTCCTTTATTTGATAAATTACCCGTTCGATATCTTCGTTAGTCATTGCCGGGAAAAGAGGTATCGACAGGCACTGTTTATAATAATATTCCGCTTTAGGGAAATCACCCCATTTATAGTCGAAGTTTTTCTGATAATAAGGCTGGGTGTGGACAGGTATGTAATGAACCTGGGTCTGAATGCCGTGCTCTTTAAGCTTTCTCATAACACCGGCACGATCGGTACCGATTCGTTCAAAATCGAAAAGAAGCACATACAGGTGGAAATTGCTGTCGCAATAATCAGCTTCAAACGGAATCCGGACATTCTCAATATTTGAGAACGCCTCGTTGTAGATGTTTACGATTTCCCGCCGCCGTCTGCGGAACGCATCTAGCCGCTTCATCTGGGAAATACCGAGAGCACATTGAATATCCGTAATCCGGTAATTATATCCCAGGTCGGTCTGCTCATAATACCAGGGGTTTGGAGAAGGCTGAAGGCTGAAGGCTGAAGGCGGCAAGGCAAGGTCTTTATAAACAAACTCTTCCGGCAAGCTGGTGATCCCGTGAGACCTGAGCCGTTTCAGTCTTTTATACAAAGCGCCATCATTAGTAAGTACAGCGCCGCCCTCACCGGTTGTAATGTGTTTTACGGGATGAAAGCTCATGACGGTCATATCTGAAAAAGCGCATGAACCTGTTGTGGTGTTCTTATACAATGATCCCAGAGCGTGGCTCGCATCTTCAATAATATATATTTTCCGGCCGTATTTCTTCTCAGCAGCTTTAACTACCGCCGAGATGGACTCCATGTCGCAGCTTTGGCCGGCAAAGTGGACAGGAATAACAGCCCTTGTTTTTTCAGTAATCTTTTTTTCTATCTCAATCGGGGAAATATTATAGGTTTCAGGGTCGATATCGGCAAAAACCGGTTTTGCGTCGCAGTAAACAGCGCAATTGGCCGAAGCCACAAAAGTAATGGGAGAAGTAATGACTTCATCTCCTCCCTGAACGTCCGCGGCAAGGCAGGCTATGTGGAGACCGGATGTTCCGGAATTTACCGCCGCCGCATATTTTACGGAACAGTAACCGGAAAGCGCATTCTCAAATTCCTGAACCCTGGGCCCCTGGGTAATCGGGCCTTCCTTTAATACCTTTACCACCGCCCTGATATCATTTGAATCTATCCACTGCTTTCCGTATTGTATGATTTTTGGCCCGGATAATTTTTCCGTATCTCTTCTTCTGATTTCATCCGGCAGTCCGGTTTTAAAATCTCTGTAAAAAGAATCTATCGAATTTTCAATCGAAGGCAATCTGTAATTCAGAGCTTCCTGGATTTTCTCCACATTTATTGAAAGGTTTTTCCCGCGCTTTGCCTTGAAATCGAACTCATCAATAGAAATCGGTTTTATCAGGGAAGAATCAAAGCCGAACATTTCGGCGAGTTTGTCTGAAAAATCATATTTGGAACAACTGTTGGATGCGCCGCAGTTAAAAATTCCGGAGAGATTTTTCTGAATTGCGATATCTATCACACGGGCAAGCTCGAATGTATATATGGAAGAAAATACCGCGTCATTAAATCCATTTATTTTTTTTCTCTCCTGAAGGGATTTCAGTACCCATTCTCCCAGACTCGATTTTTCCTGAATGTTCCACCCGAATATATTTGTTCTTAATATAAGTGAATCTGTGACCTTTAATACTTCCAGTTCGCCGAGATATTTTGACAGGCCGTAGTAATTCTGCGGGTTGATCCTGTCATTTTCGGAAAAATTCCCTTTTACTCCGTCATAAACCGAATCGGATGAGATATATATCAGCTTGATGCCATGCTTTTCGGACGCTTCAGAAACAGCCCGCGTTGCGACGACATTTATTTTCTCCGTATAATCCTTATCATCCTCACACTCTTCAACATTTGTCAATGAAGCGCAGTGGATGATTATATCCGGTTTATCTTTTTGATTATCGGATATTTGATTTCTGATATCATCGGGATTGCTGAAGTCGCATTTATGAATATAAACCCCATCTATCGCAACATCATGCGAGTTATATGTTCCCGATACTTCATACTTATCCCGGAAGTAACAGGCAAGATTATTGCCAAGCAATCCGCTTATGCCGGTTATGAGGATTTTTCCGGAGTTTTTCATAGTTTTTTATACGACCCGATGACTTTCTTAACTATTAACCGTTATCTGATAAAAACAATCTTATCCCTGTTTATTTTATTAAAAAATTCATCATCCGCTTTTTCGTCCGTATACAGAAGCCTGTCGTAAGAAAATTCGGGCAACCGCTCCGGGTGCTCAACATTTAAACCCAGCAAAGAGCTTCCT
>CAZOEH010000001.1:35741-36552 GCA_964578785.1 uncultured Desulfonema sp.
CTTGCCGGCATCGAATATCGCAACAAGCTGAATCGATGTTTCCTGCAGGGAAAGAAAAGCGATCTCAGCAAGGTCGGTTGCGCCGTAAAAAACAACCCGCTTCACATTCTGTTCGGAAAGTTCCGAAAAAAGCCGTTTGAGTTTTATCCGGGCATCTTTATAAAAACGGTAGGAGTATTGGATATAAGCGTATGTGAGCCGGGTTTTTTCTGTGGCGCCTCTGGGCGTCAGAAGATACTTGACCCTGTTGCTAGGAATCGTCGTTATCTTAAGATACCCCTTGCGGGCAAGCCGCTTGAGGAAGGAATTGACCAGGCCGAGCGAGATGTTGAGCTTTTTCGCGATCTCCCTCTGGCTGGGAACTTCCTCATTCCCGATCTCTTCGAGAATCCTGAGTGTATTTATCTCGTTATTATTCAATTAAATGATTTCACCCTGTGAGACCTTTGCATAACACCCCCTTTTGCCCGATTTCTGTGTCAGGCTCAAATTTCAATCCTCGAAATACTCCAATGTATTCCTGCGGTCAAAATTTTCGCCTTTCTTGAACCTGGACAAAATTGGATGTTCTTCAAAGGTTTCCCTGTTTAAGTGATGAGAAAAGCATTTTGATTGGACAGCTCCGCCCGGTAAGTTACATTCAAATCTAAATGAAAACTCACCCGGGAGCATCGATTTATCTTCTGAAGTGCTTTAAAAAACTGGAATTTACCGTGTTCACATATTGAACATAGATTGGAGATATTGTCAAGGAAGAAGTGATTTAAATGCCGGGTTGATAAAACAGGATTCCCGCGCATCAACCGTAAAC
>CAZOEH010000002.1:0-24022 GCA_964578785.1 uncultured Desulfonema sp.
ATCTTCCCGTGATATCTTCCCGGCGCGCCCGTTCAGCGGGTCCGGCCGTCGTTTTCCTGACGGAATATCAGTAGTCGATACCCCTGGTGTATGCAATGTTGGCGCCGGAGCCGGTCGGGATGAAGGGCTGCTCCATTCAAATAGTCATCCCCGTGACAAAACCTTCACGAATCGCATCAATAATTAATCTTGGTTCTTTGGCATCTCCGATAATATAGGTTTCTTTAACTATTCTTGATATTTCATTCTCCAGTTGGTTCGATGATTCTCGATTGCTTGCGAATACAACACAATCAGTATGTAATTTGGTTTCATTCTCTTCCATCTTATTAAAAATAATAATTTCTGTCTTCCCGATAATCTTAAGAGTAGAGTTTGTATGTATCTTTACATTATTCCTTTTTGCGAATTGTGTCAAAAAGTAATATGCCAATATTGGTTCCACATCATTCGGGAAACCATTTGTTCCAGCAACAACATTTACATCGAATCCCTTTCTGCTAAGATAATCTACGATATCCAATGCTATGACATCTTCTCCAATAACACAAAACACTTTTTCCCCTTCAATTGCTTCATTGTCGCAATTCTCAAAAAACTTTCCACAGTCATAGACATCAACGCAACTATCGGCATCCTTGACATGTGCTGGAATGACCGAACGCGCCCCTGTCGCGATAACCGCAACGTCCGGAAGGTCCTTCGCCAAGATGTCCTTGTTTACTTCGGTATTCAATAATATCCTTACGTTTTTCAATACATTGAATTGCTCCTTGTAAAAAGAGAGCGTCGTTGAAAACTCCCTGTTAACTTTCGCTTTCAATAGATTTCTGTATTGTGGACTCAACAATTCGCCTTCTTTTTCGTAAAGAGTTACATCATGTCCTCGAATAGCCGCAGCCCTCGCCGCCTCCAGGCCAGCAGGTCCTGCCCCAATGACGGCAACCTTCTTTTTCTTTGCAGAAGCCCCAATATTTGCAAAGGATCTTTCTCTCCCCGCTAACGGGTTTATTTGGCATTTCAAGCTGCGTCCGGAAAACATTTCCCGAAGACATTGATTGCACGCCACACATCTCCTTATTTGCTCCGATCTTTCTTCGATTACTTTTTTTGGAAACTCAGGATCGGCTATCAGACCCCTGCTCAATAATATGTAATCCGCGTAATTGTTTTCCAAAATCTGTTCGGCTAATTTCGGATCATTGATTCTGCCGGCGATACCGACCGGGATATTAAGAGCATTTTTAAACTCTTTAGCGTTTTTAGCGTTATAACCTCTTGGTATTGGATAAGGCGAAATAAAATAATAATAGACTTCGTGGACTCCTGCACTCAAATTAATGGCGGCAATTCCCTCTTCTTCAAATTTTTTACATATCCTTACCGAATCGTCAATCGTGATGCCTCCATCAAACATTTCCGAAGTAACGATTCTGCACGTCAGTGGATAATCATCGCCAACGAGTTTTCGCGTTTTCCTTATCACATTTAATGCGAACGTCATCCTTTTCTCTAACGAACCACCATATTTATCCGTCCTCCTGTTCGTATGTGGAGAAAGAGAACTCCCACCAAAATATCCGTGTGAAAAATGCAAGTCGACCATGTCAAAGCCGGCAACTTTTCCTCGGAGTGCCGCTTTTGCCATGTAGTTTTCGTATTCTTCTATTTCTGTTTCCGATAAAACCCTGACGGGAATATTCGTCAATGGAGACTTTACATCGCTGAAGCACACCACGTCGTCCATTCCCTGACGACCAAGATGCATTACCTGGACCCCTGCAAGGGCTCCGTTTTTGTGAATTACTTCCGCCAGATCCGCCAAACCATTAATATATTTGTCCTCATGGAGGCATAACATGTTCAGGAATTGGTTCAACACCCGCGGCCCCATATTTACGGCGCCGACGTAAATTAATGACGCTCCGCCTTTCGACAGGTTGTCGTAATATTCTATGGTTTTTTGAGTGATGTTTCCTGCAGAATCCGCCGTTCCAGAGGCAGTAGGCGCATAGACCATTCGGTTCTTTAAGGTATGCTTTCCGATTTTAATTTTATCCTGTATTTTTGTATACATCGACATTGGCCCCTTTATTATTTTTATGTTCTATGATTCGATTTCGATGTCTCTGTTATATATTTGACAAACTCCGTGGCGACACATTCCGCCTCCCCTTCAAACATATTGGTTGCTTTTTTGGGCATATTCCCAGCCATGATATTCTTCAAGCGATCCATTGCATTCAAAGAACTATCCGGGACAGGTATCTTTTTCGGTCGCGGTCTGGGCTCATGGTATCCATCGAAAATAATATCCTTTTTCTTTCTGCTTCCTTTACCATCATTTGAATTCAATATGCCTTCTATTTTTACAACCTCGATGTTCTTTTTACTATTTCTTATAATATCCACAAGATAAGTCTCATTAATTCCCTTACCGCTTCCCGCTACGCTAATAATTACCGGTGTCTTACTTTCGCAAATCAGCCTGTCACCTTTTTCCATTTTCTTGTGGAATGTGATTGTCCGATTTTCCATGTATTTATGTACATTGACGTTTTCAATAAAAGATACGTTGTCGAAAATATCTGATCCAAACTTATGTGCCAATGTAGATCCGACCAGGCCAAAACCGAAATCCTGTGAACTATTCCCCAGCAACAATATGTCAAATCCATGACAATACTGCTCTATAATCCTCGACAAGACGTATCCAATATCGTAACTGTTCCCCAGGATTACATTTCCACAATCCCCCCAAATCCCGCGATCTACTCCAATTAACAATGATTTCCTGATGAGATTCGCAGCTCTTTCGTTACCGATGGAAATTGCGGTTATGTTCACATTTTCAAGTTCTTTTTTAATTTTCATTGCCAGATCGATTGCATGTAAATCATTTGGATTGCATACATAATACAAGTTCTTCTCATATAGCTTAAATTTGTGATCGATATATACGGGCTTCTGCCCGAATATACCGTCGCATATTAAAACAATGATATTCATAATTATTCTATAAATCCGTCTTCCCCCTTTATTCTATGACACGCAATAACATACGCCATATCCACCCCGTGGATACTTCCAGGAGATGGCATTTTGGGCACACGCAATACGGCAGGAACCGCATTCGAGACAACTCGCATAGGAAAAATTCAACTCGTTCCTGTCCGACATTTTGAAACATCCTGCCGGGCAAATCAAAACACAAGATCGCGCCGTACATTTTTGGCACACATCCTTATCTAATATTATATGTGCCCTCTCGTCCACGTTGAATCTATTCCCTAATAATACATCGTCGATATTTAACATATGTACGCTCGGATTATTTTGTAGAATTCCCGGAGGCGCGCCATTCTATTACCATTATCCAGATTCGCTAACGCATTATATATAAGCTTCGTCTTTGGTCGATTTATGGGTGTTCTAAGCATATCGTTAAATGAGTTACAAATAATGCCGGGAACCCTTTGATGGAATTCCGGGCTCTTTATTAATGTTGTCGCCCTGCGGTAGCGTTTCAAATCCGACAATACATTGCTTTGCCGTAAATATCGCATATATCGGGATGTTGTCCTGCAGGTGTAATCCTGCCTATTTACGCAATCCGCGACGGTATTGGCTGCCGCGACTCCCGAAGCGACCGCATAATTTACACCTTCAAAATGTAGTCCCGTGCTCAGTACCAAACCAGCCGCATCTCCGGCAACAATCAGCCCATGCGAAAATAGCGTCGTGGATTTTTTATAGGCGGTCGGGATCAAATGCGCCGAGTATTCAAGCGATTTTCCACTCGAAATCAGATGCCGGATATGGCGATTATTCTTGAATTTATCCAATACCTCATAGATATTGCTCCCGTTATCAATCAAGGACCGCAGCTTTGCAACTACGCCAACGCTGATGGTATCGCTATTTGTATATAAGAAACCGCCCCCTATCAGGCAGCCGTCCAATCCGATAAACTCATGCGACAACCCTTCCCTGTCGGTGCTTATCCCCAGATGTCGAAAGACCTCCTCATCGACTTTGATAATTTCTTTTACGCCCAAGGAATATTCGCTGCAGTCCGTCCCATGCCTGTTCGTTTCATTTCTATGGATGATGGAATTGACGCCATCCGCCAAAACGACAATATCGGAGTATACTTCTCCATCATCCCTATCCGTTTTCACTCCAACTACCCGGCCGTTATCTACCAACAGTTTTTCAACCGACATTTCCGTCAACAGCTTCACGCCGGCTTTTTGAGCAATACTTGCGTACCAACGATCGAATTTGGGCCTATAGGTCGTAAACCCGAACGGATTATTTGAATCCGTGTTTTCGCATTCCGCCGATACGCTCAGGTCGTTATTCAACACCGAAAACTTTTTTCGCGTAATCGGCCGTTCGATTATTCCTTCCTCCCAGATGTTATCGACCAGATTCCGAAACCAATCTCCTACTACCACACCCCCAAACATATTCTTGACGCCTACATGTTCGCCTCTCTCCATCAGCAAGACTTCAACACCTTTTTTCGCCAATTCATATGCGGTAGTAATTCCGGCTGGCCCGGCACCGACTACGATTACATCAAAATTTTTCATCGATATTCCGATGCATCGTATCGAGGGTACGTTTGACAAATGGCATTAATCGCTTGATATCGCCCACAAATCCGACATCAGCCACCTTAAATATAGGTGCGTCTCTGTCCATATTCACGGCAACTATGTTCCTGGAATCCACAATTCCCTTGATATGATGTTCAGTGCCGGATATACCAAGCGCGATATACGTATTAGGCGATATTGCCTTCCCAGTAATACCTATTTGCCTGCTCATTGGAAATAAACCTGAATCGACTAATGGCCTTGTACAACCATAGGTGGCCTTGATATTGTCTGCAAACGTCAACACATCGTCAAGACATCCACTGTCGATAACACCTGTTCCAATACCAACCACGATATCGGCTTCCGTCAGGTCAATATTCCTGTGATCTCCTTTTATTAATCCTTTTTCGGTCGCCTTCCTCCGGTGATCGTTCGACAGGTTAAATTCCCTTATATTACTATAGACGTTTTTTTTATCGGTCCTTAGATATCCTATTACTCCGGATTTAATCGACAATATCAGGGAATTATCGGACTTAATCTTATACTTACAATACACTTGTCCGTTAATTATCGGCCTTGAAACTTCAAAATAGCCATTCCTATAATTAACTTCTACACTATTGGAAAGATGAATGATATCCAACCGGGAAGCGATATCGTTGGCAATACTCCGTCCAATATTTGTAGCTCCTACCAGTGCCATGAAAGGATTACCGACATCCATGTGGGGCTTCACGACCAGGCCATGTATATCCATCAGGCAAATATCATCACCGTATTTATAATGGTGAACGCTGTCTAAAGAAAAAGAGTTTAGTTGCCGTAGCGAGCTTTGACTAATTATTTTATCCGTTATTATTATGCCGATCAGGAAACCATTCATTTGCTTCTTCAGCTTGTCGGCTTCCGTAAGCATCTCGTAGGAGATATCTTTCAAATCGGCAACGCCAATTTCGCTATAACTATCCGGCTCCAGGAAGCAATATATAGGAAATTTTGGCGTCATACCCTACCTTCATAATAACTGTTGATAGCGAGACAAATTTATCTCCTATATTTCCCTCGCGAGCTTATACGCGTCATAGATTGCATCCATCGCAGTTCTTGGGGCAAGGCAATCTCCAACGCGGTAAAGCTCCTTCACTTTCCCTTTCAGCGCTGTATACAATTCATCATTTGCTTTGTTCCACGATGCGATAATCACAGCGTCAATTCCCTGGATTGTATCTTCCCTTCCCGAGTACGCATTTTTTACTGTCACATTCCTGCCATCATACGCTGTCATGATTGTATTCGGAGTGAATTTCACTCCAGCGGTATAGAGTTTTTGATACACGTCCGTGAGATTGATGAAGTCAATCTCCAAGCCCACGAACGGATACTTTGTGACTATTTCGACGTATTCCGCCCCGTTTGAACACAAGTATTCCGCAACGTCTGTGGCCTTTCTAAAGGTATCATCCCCGACTATGACAACCCGCTTCCCGACATTCGGTAAACGTTTCAGAACGTCCATACAGTCAATGACATTCTTGTTATTATTTCCGTCAAAAGGCGGGATATGTGCCCTGGATCCTGTCGCAAGAACGACGGCATCCGGATTTTCAGCCAGGACAAATGCTTCGTCAATTTCCTTTCCCAGCGTGATAACTACGCCTTGCTTCTTCAACATCACTTCTCGGTACCTTTTCACTTCCCCGAATTCTTCCCTGCTTTTTACGTTCGTGATCAGGTTTATCTGGCCGCCTAAATGACTCTCCTTCTCGTACAACTTGACTTGATGTCCCCTCAGGTTTGCGACACGGGCGAATTCCATTCCGGCGGGACCGCCCCCCACAACGATGATCGTCTTCTTCTTCTTCGCTTGGGAAATCTCGTCCAACTCCTGTTCAAACCCTACCACGGGATTCTGGACGCACGACATTTCGAACTGCTGGAAGATTCTGCTCGTACAACCTTGCAAGCACCCCATGCACTTCCTTATTTCATCTTCCCTTCCTTCCCTTGCCTTATTGACAAAGTCGGGATCGGCTATATTTCCCCTGCATATTCCAACCAAGTCTGCGTGCCCGTCAGCAAGCACCTTCTCGGCGAATTGCGGATCATTTATCCGCTGAACGGCAATTACGGGCAGATCGGTTACGCCCTTTATCGCGGAGGAGTAGGGAACAAGCCAACCGATCGGGTAGCTCGCGTTGCCGACAATAATGGGAGTGGTCGCATAATTGCCCGCACTGACACTGATATAATCCACATTGCCGGCGCCTTCGATCTTTTTTACGATCTCCTTCGCCTCGTCGAGGTTGATACCGCCCTCGACGAATTCATCGGCACTGATCCTGAAACCAACGATAAAATCCTTCCCACATTCCGCCCGGATACCTTCGATGATCTCCCTGGCAAAGCGCATCCTGTTATCGAGATCACCCCCGTACTCATCCTTCCTCTTGTTGCTGAATCCGGAGAGAAACTGACATATCAGGTACCCGTGTGCGCCGTGGACCTCGACCCCGTCCATTCCGGCCTTCTGGACATTTATTGCGCTCTTCACATACGCATCGATCATCTCCCGGATATCCTCACTCTCCATCTCCTTGGGAACCTGCCGGTTCAAAGGACACGGAATGGCGGACGGGGAGATAACGTGCATCCTGTTGAAGCCCGAATGGGATTGGCGCCCGCCATGCCACAGCTGAACCATCCCCTTGCAATCGTACTTATGCAAGGATCTGGCTAATTTCTCGTACCTCGGGATGCATTTCTCGTCGTAGACGAATGTATTGCCACTGAGGGGATGCGTACTCGGATGCACTCCGGTTACCTCGGTTATTATCAGCCCGACTCCCCCCTTTGCTCTTCTCTCCAGGTAAGAAATATATTTGTCGTTAATTATGTTTTCCGGCTGTTTCCCGAAATTCGTCAAGTGTGCGGTAACAACCACACGGTTTTTTATCATTGTCGACCCAATTTTAATCGGACTGAACAACATGTACGTTCCCTCCTTTTTATTAGCGCCTATATCATTAGAGCGTCATCGTTACCGTATATGCATCATGAATGGCTTTTAATGTATCTCTTGGCGCAAGACAATCTCCTATTCGAATTATTCGCTTTGTCTGGTCTTTATACATTTCCTTGACTTTAAAATAGAGCGAATCGTTGGCTTTCCTGTCCAGACTTACGATAACCATATCTGTGTCTTCCAGTACATTCTCCCTATTGCTGAATAAATGTCTCACCACGACAGAATTATCGTTTATACGATCCAAAATATGGTTCGTCATAACGGATACATTGCTGTAATTGTACAATTTCAACAGAAGGGGTGGAATCGATAGCGGGGGAAGTCTATGGCCGACAAATGGCCCCGGAGTCACATATGTTATCTTCCTTGAATAATCCGCCAAGTGAACGACGGAACCTATGCTTCTCCAGTGATTTTCTCCTCCATCGACTACCACTACATTTCCTCTGAACCTTGATTTAAAATCATCTTTGTGCATGTCTCTTATGAACTCCACTTCAGTCACAACATTCTTTTGATTACTGCCGTCAATATTTCCATCCAGCCCGTATTGTCTATAGCCAATTTTTGTCGAATCCGCCCCCGTCGCAAAAATGATCACGTCGGGATTGGATTCCGCGATCATATTTTGATCGACATCAACACCGGTATTTATATTTACGTCCAGTTTCCGAAGCCTGTTGTCCAAGAATCTCCTGATTCCGCCGAACTCGTCCCTGAATGGTAACTTCGTGATAAGACGTAAATTTCCTCCCAACTCCCTTTCTTTTTCATAGAGGGTTACCGCCTGGCCCCGCTTGGCACATATTTCCGCCGCCTTCATCCCCGCGGGGCCACCGCCGATAACCATTACGCGTTTCTTAATGGCGGTGCGAGGAACGTTTTCTTCATCGTATTCCAACTCCCGGCCCACTTCCGGGTTGTGAGTGCAACTGATGCCTCTGACCTTGAACAGATATTGTTCGCATCCCTGATTACAGCCTATGCAATACCTTATGTCATCCAGATTGCCGCCTCTTGCCTTTTTTACCCAATCGGGATCGCTGATAAGAGGTCTGCACACTCCGATAAAATCCGCGTGCCCTTCTTTTAATACCTGTTCGGCATATGCCGGATCGTTGATTCTTCCGACCGTGCCGATACGGGTATTGCTTATTTCTGCTTTAATTGCTGAAGCAAATGGAACCAACATTCCAACAGGATGTTGAAAATCCGGGACAATTGTGTTCATGGAAAAGTACGTCCCGGCCTTGATTATCAAATAATCCAATTTATTCGTATCCGTAACAATCTTCGCTATTTTAATTGCGTCCTCAATTGTGATCCCCCGGGGCGTAAACTCATCCCCGCTTAATTGCATTCCGACAAGATAATCGTTCCCGACTTTTTTTCGAACGTTATTAATCACATCCACCGCAAACCTGACCCTGTTTTCCAAAACACCACCATACTCATCGTTTCTTCTATTGCTATAATTTGACAGAAATTGAGCGATCAGGTAGCCACCATAGCCGGAATGGATTTCAACTCCGTCGAACCCACCTTCCCTTACCCTTCTCGCGGCGTTTCCATATGAATCGACAATTTCCTGAATGTCTTCCGGCTCCATCTGTTTGGGAACTTCTTGATACACAATGTCCGGAATTGGCGAAGGTGCCAGCAAATGCAAACCTGAATAATCGGATCCGCCCTGTCGTCCGACGTGGGAAATCTGGCTGACTATTTTCGTGTCATATTCGTGAATCGCGCGGGTTAACTTCTTATATCCGGGTATTACCGAATCATCCCAGCAAATCAACTCATTGGGGAGCAATCTGCACGTGGGGTGTATACTTGTGTATCCTACAACGATCATTCCGACGCCGGCTCTTGCCCTTCTTACGTTGTATGCGATTATGCTGTCGTTCATGACATTGCCAAAACCTGTCCCGTGGCCGGTCCATACGATACGATTGCCGAGCTCGACACCCCCTATCTTTATAGGAGAAAACAACTTGTTAAATCTCATTGTCGATCTCTGAGGGTAGTATCTTTCCCAATGCGAAGGAGGAGCCTGCCGGCCGTGCTCCAGGATGGAAGACGAGGTAACCATCACACATTTCAGTATTTAAGCCCCCTGCGCCACTCCTTCATTCCGTGGTAAACGGAGCAATTTCAGTGCCGTCATAGCAGGATCCGGTTTTCGCGTCGGAATGAAACCGGAAACGAAGAGAAAACCATATTTAGACACTTTCGGATGCGTTGGTTATCGCCGGATACCTCGAGAAACAGCCCTTTCGTTGACGTGACATTGCCTGACGACCAGACAGATGCATCAGATCAGGACAGGTAATGTCTTTAGAGCGCGTCCCGGGTTTTTAGCAACACGACCAGATTTAAGGTTTGCACCTCCTCATCGTTTTGATTATGGATATGCCTTTCAAACACCACGATGCCTCTGCCGGCTGTTTTTGTTACCCTTTTGCTATGGACAACTTCCGTCGCCTTGACCGTATCACCGATGAATACCGGCTTGGTAAATTTACATCCGATTTCCAATAGAGCAATTAACGAATCTTCATATAAATTAAGCATGCCCACCAAGCCGTTCGATATCGCCAGAATGAGCGGTCCATGGGCAATTCGTCTTTTGAAAATTGTATTCTTGCAATATTCTTCATCTAGGTGTAGTGGGCTGTAGACTCCGCTTACTCCTGAAAACAGTATCAAATCCGTCTCTGTTATCGTTCTCCCTTTCGTGATATATTTCTGTCCAACTTCAAAGTCCTCAAAATACATGTTGTTCTCCATATGTTTTTATCGTCACATTTTTCTTTTTTTACCGATTTCTTCCAACCCGAATTGCTTGATCGCCCTTTCCTTCAATTCAACTTTTTGAACTTTTCCGGACGACGTCAAAGGGAATTCGCTCACAAACTCGACGTATTTCGGTACTTTATATGAAGCGATATTGTTCATGCAATAGGCGATAATCTCATCGGAGCCGATCTTCGAATTCTCCTTTAAGATAACGTATGCCATGGGGATTCCGCCTTTGACCTCATCGGGTATTCCTACCACTGCGACCTGCTTCACAAGAGGATGCGTATGCAGATAATTTTCGATCTCCGCCGGGTATACATTATTCCCCCCGGACGTAAACATGTCTTTGAGCCGACCGGTAACTATCAAGTAGCCATCCTCATCAAGTAATCCCAGATCGCCTGTATGCAGCCACCCGTCCTTGTCGATCGCTTCCCGTGTCTCCTTTTCTTTCTTGTAGTATCCTGCCATCACGCTGCTGTTCGGCAAGATATCCCGAGTGCAAATCTCTCCATTTTCATTTTGCCCCAATATATTTCTCGTTCCGTCGTCCATGATTCCGATCCTGGTGTAGGGCATTGGCCTTCCCGAAGTCCGCAATCTCTTATCTATCGGATCATCATAGAGAACCATGCTTCCAAGCCCTGAATTCTCAGTCAAGCCATACACCATGGTAATTTCCGGGACAATTGCCATGACTTCCTTGATCACCTCTACCGGATTATGTCCTCCGGCCATGATTCCTCCTCGTAAAGACGAGAGATCATGTTTTGAAAAACTTTCATTATTCATTATGTTAATATACATATTATCTGAACCTATCCCGATCGTTACTTTTTCTTTTTCAATGATTTTTATACATTCTTCGGGATCATACTGTTCCAACACTACCATCGTGACCCCAAATAATATAGAAGTGGCCGAGCATCCCAAGGCTCCCGCATTTGTAAAAAACGGGAGGGCGACAATCATCCGGTCCTTCCCATTCCTGTAACCAACGCCAACCCCAGCACAGAAGAAGGATGCCATGTTACTTCTATGCGTACACATAACTCCCTTAGGAAATCCCGTCGTTCCGGATGTATATTGAATGCTCATAATGTCTGTTGGAGATACATGGGCTTCCGTTTTTATCAACGCACTTTCTGATCCATGATGATCCCCGGTCTCAAGAACTTCATTAAAATCGAATGTCCCGGCGTATTTTTTCCCGATTCTACTGAGGATAACGACATGTTTAGGTTCTATGACGTCTTCCGTATCTTTAGATAACTTTCTGTTTTGTTCGATGCCTGGAACAATTTGCATGATCATGTCGACGGCGTTTGTTTTCTCCAGGAATACATCATTCATAATCAGAGCTGTACAATCGGATTGCTTCAGGACGTATTCCAGTTCACTCAGGCGATATCTGGTATTGATCGCCACCATCCTGGCGCCAATTTTGTATATTGCAAATTGTGATACGACCCATTCAGGACAATTTGTCATCCACAACCCTACGTTATCTCCAGCCTTTATCCCCAGTGCCATCAGGCCATTGGCAAAGCTGTCAACGTATCTTCTCAACTGCCCAAATGTAATCCTGCGATTCTTGTATACGATTGCCTCGACGTTGCTATGATCAGCGGCCGCGCGGTTAAGGGCATTTCCCCACGTATTACGTGTCTTTTCGTACCAATCGTCAATTCCGGTTCTCATGCTCCACGCATTCGGTATCATACTTTCCTCCGCAAGGGCTCAATTTCATTGGACGATACGTTTCTCATACAACATGCGTATCCTGTTGTCGTCGTATCCCAAATCTTTTAAAATTTCCATCGTATGCTCTCCGAGAACCGGCGCCCCGACCTTTTTCACGGTCCGACATCGCCCCATTTTTATCGGGCATTTCAATACAGATATCCTGCCACATTTTTTATGATGAGCCTTGGCAACGAACGTAGGCATTTTGATGTTCTTGTCGTTAAATAACTCTTTATAGTTGTATATCCGGCCCGACAATAGTCCATTTTGGTCGAATATCTTCTCCCACTGCCTGTTTGTCTTTTCCGCCAGCACTTTATTCAATAAATCATAAATATTATGTTTATTTTCTATTCTATTTTTATTATTCTTAAATCGTTTGTCATTAATTAGTGATGGTTCTTTGATGGAATCACATAATAAGCGCCAATATTTATCGTTAATTATCGATAAGCTAATGTATCCTGTCTTTGTCTTGAAATAACCTCCTATAGCACCAAATGACGAATACAGCCCGGTTCGTTCCGGGACCCTATTCATCATGAAATATTCCTGCATTTTCGGGAGTTGCAACATCAGTGCAACATTCAATAAAGACAGCTCTACATATTGCCCCATTCCCTTTTTGTCTCTCATCTTGGCGGCGCCTACGATCGCTAACGCCGCATAGATTCCAGTCGCAATATCTATTATCGGTGTACCTATGCGAATTGGCGGGCCTCCTTCATCTCCGCTAATCATGGACAACCCACTCATTGCCTGCATGATACTGTCTACGCCCGGCTTGTTCTTATACGGCCCAGTCTTTCCCCAAGCCGTTATGGAACAATAGATTATTTTCGGGTTGATTGATTTTAGCTTTTTATAATCGAATCCGAATTTACTCATTACGCCCGGCCTGTAATTCTCAACAACTATGTCAACATTCTTTACAAGATCGTATATTATGTTTGCACCTTGCTTGCCATCGATATTTACCACAATACCTTTCTTATTCTGATTCGAACATAGAAACAAAGCGCTTTCGCCTTTCAGAAAAGGTGGGCCCAAATATCGGGCATCATCGCCATCACCTGTTTCAACTTTAATTACCTCGGCTCCCATTTCAGCCAATAATTGTGTACAATAAGGACCCGCAAGAGCCCTTGTAAAATCAAGTACTCGCAAACCTTCCAGCGGGTTCATCTCGTTATATTCCTTTAGTTATGGAATAGTATATTGCGTCTTGGATCTTGTTTCTTCTAATTGTGGACTTACTTTCTAAAAAATCCAATATGCAAAAAAGGATCTGAATTCTTCCAAAAAATTGATTCACGGATTTTACTCTACTGTGGTTATATACAAGCATATACATATCAAACGGCGTCAATTCGACATATATTTCGAGATGACCCAATATGGATGCCATATATTTTTCAATATACCCGATATAGTTCGTCTTGTATTTACCTAAGTCAGTTATGATACCCCCATGCCCTGGCAGCGCGAACGAGAACGAATTGTACTGCTCTAATTTTGCAAATGATTTAATACTATTATTTATTGATGAATATCTTGAGTTGCAATTACCGACATAATCTATGGTGGGTAATGTATTATCCCCGCCTACGACATGGTCTCCGCAGAATAATAATTTATATTCGTAATCATAATAACATGCTGAGCCCACAGAGTGCCCAGGCGTGTAGATAACCTGCATCTTACGTCCAGACAAATCCAATATATCATTATCATTAACATAATGGTTTGAATCAAAACTTTCCGCGTAGATCTTAATCTTGTGGAATTCATCAAAATAGTTTACGTATTTCGAGGGAAATCCGCTACTAATCAAAAGGTCATGCACAAGCGTGCATCTTTGATCCCACTTTGCCTCGAAGTTTGTCGTCCATGTTTTTGATTTATTGTGAATGAACACCGTGGAACCATATTGTGTTTGAAGTACCCTGGCCAACCCAATGTGATCCGTATGTTCATGGGTCAGCAACAGGTACACGGGTTTCTTCCTGCTTTCTATGTATCGAGATATCGTCTTAATATTTGACGGTGTTTTGGGGCCGGTGTCGATCATAATTACGGCATTTTTATCATTAATTACATATACATTGCCGCATATGCCCATGATTGGTATTTCAAGAAAAAGCGTGTCGATATTGAAAGTGCGCTTCAAATGCCTAAAGCTGCTCGTCGTATCAGGCGGCATGGGGGACCCGCTTCAGCCATTGCAAAGGCTGCGTCGTTACGCCACCCGTTCGCATCGCCCTGATGGGAAGGAAAGGCAACGGACGAGAAACCGTTCACATCTTTCTTTTCCTGCTGATCTCCTCCAATCCCAACTTCTTGATCGCCCGTTCCTTCAATTCGAACTTTTGAACTTTTCCCGAAGACGTTAATGGCAACTCGTCAACGAACTCGACATACCTGGGAACTTTATAGGATGTTATATTATTTCTGCAATAATCTACGATGTCTTTGGAATCAGCCTTCGACCCCTCTTTCAGCACGACGTAAGCCATGGGAACCGCACCCTTGACCTCATCGGGTATTCCAACAACCGCTACTTGCTTTATCTGCGGATGGGTATACAAATAATTCTCAATTTCGGCCGGGTATACATTGTTTCCTCCTGCAGTGAACATATCCTTTAATCTGCCGGTAACGATCAAGTATCCATCTTCGTCGAAGAGTCCAAGATCGCCGGTATGTAACCAGCCATCCTTATCAATGGCCTCTTTGGTTTCCTTTTCTTTTTTATAATACCCAATCATTAGGCTACTGTTAGGCAATACATCGTGAGTACAAATTTCCCCGTTATTGCCGTTTTTCAATATATTGTTCGTACTAATGTCTTTAATGCACATCCTTGTATAAGGTATCGGTCGTCCTGATGTATGTAACCTTTTCTCAATAGGATCGTCGAACAGTGCCATGCTACCAAAACCTGAATTTTCGGTTAATCCATACCCCAATGATATCTCCGGTACAATTTTCATCACTTCCTTGATAACGTCAGTGGGATTGTGGCCTCCGCCCATCAGCCCGCCTCTTAAGGAAGAAACATCATATTTTTCAAACTTTTCATGCTTCAGAATATTAATATACATGTTGTCCGAACCATGCGATATCGTAATCTTTTCTTTTTCAATCAACCGCAGACATTCTTCAGGGTCATACTGCTCCAGTACGACCATCGTTACTCCAAACAATATTGAAGTCGCTGAACACCCGAGGGCTCCATAGTTTGTAAAAAAAGGTAAAGAAACAATCATCCTGTCTTTCCCATTTCTATAACCAAACCCAACGCCGGTGCATAGAAATGATGCCATGTTGCTGCGATGAGTACACATGACGCCCTTTGGGAAACCGGTCGTTCCGGATGTATATTGAATACTCATGACATCTGACGGAGATACCTGGCGCACGAGTTTTTCCAATGTTCCGTCAGACCGGAGGTTATCCCCTAACTCGAGAACTTCTTGATAGTCCAACGTGTCCGGGTATCTTTTCCCGCTCCTGCTTAAACAAATAATATATCTCAACTTGAAATCATTTTTCCTTTTTATGTCTTTATATTTATTATTTCCTCTATCCGGAATTACTTTTTCGATCATGTCCATCGCGTTCGTTTTTGACAAAAATATATCATTCATGATAAGAGCCTTGCAATCCGATTGGCTCAGCACATACTCCAGTTCATTCAGACAGTATCGCGTGTTAATGGGAACCATACGTGCGCCAATCTTGTAGATGGCGAATTGGGATATAACCCATTCCGGGCAATTCGTCATCCATAAACCAACGCTGTCGCCGGATCGGATCCCGATCTCCAGCAAACCTCTCGCAAAACTGTCCACATGATGTCTTAGTTGCCCGAAATTAAGTCTTACATCTTTATAAATAATCGCCTCGACGTCTTTATAAACATCAGCGGTATTATTTAATATATTCCCCCATGTGTTATTTGCCCTATTATACCAATCTTCAATTCCCTTTCTGGTCTTCCATACATCTGGAATCATTTGTTTCTCCGCTAGATGTGAATTGTCTCCAGCAATGCTCGTCTTAGAAGATCAGTTTTATACCACTCTCTTTTGCAATTATATACCTTTGGATCTCCGACGTACCTGCCCCTATTGTTCCAATAAGCGAATCCCTATGATACCGAGCCACTGGAAAGTCCTCCGTTACGCCGTATCCTCCATGGATCTGAATGGCCTCGAGCGTAACTTTTTGAGCCATCTCGGTGGCAAATAATTTCGCCATCGATGCTTCCTTCACGTACCGCTTTTTGTTATCGTATAGCCACGCCGCCTTATAAACCAGGTTTCGCGCAGCCTCAATACCCAGAAGCATGTCGCTCAGCTTATAGGCGATCACTTGGAATTCCGATATACGCCTTTTGAACTGAATGCGTTCATTGGCGTATTTTAATGCGGCCTCATATGCAGCCCTGGCTAACCCAACGGATCTGGCTGCCGACAATATCCTTTCTCCATTGAATGTCTCCATGATGTTTTGAAAACCGCCTTCTTCTTCTCCCAATAATTTACTCTTATGGATCTTGCAGTCTTCGATACATACTTCGTTGGTGGATGCAGGTACCGTTACAAATTTCTTAATCCTGTTTATTGTTATATTATTATTATTATTATCCAGCAAGAACACCCCAATGCCCTTGAAACCGATGCTCTTGTTAGTATAGGCCGCAACAACCATGAAATCACATATATCAGCCATACTCGTAAACATTTTTGTGCCGTTCATCACATAATGATCACCGTTTTTTTCAACCCTTGTTCTGATCGACTTAACATCGGACCCGGCACCCGGCTCAGTCACAGATAATGCGGCTAATTTTTTGCCTTCCAATATGGGAATGGCATATTCTTCTATTTGAGCCTTTGTACCCAGCCTGAACAATATCGGCAACACGATTTTCTGAAGAACGATGATCGTTGCAATTCCAACATTTATCCTTGCCAGTTCTTCCGTTACCAGGCACTCTTCGAGCCTCCCGCCATAACCTCCGTATTGTTCCGGTTGACCGACCTTGAGTATGCCGATATCCGCAATTTTCTTCACCAAATCCTTTGAAATCGTACCCTTATTTTCGGCCTCCTCAACAACCGGACCGATCTCATTTTCCGCAAACTTCCTGATTGTATCTTGCAACATGGTTTGTTCATTGGTTAACTCGAAATCCATTGCCGTCTCCTTTTGATCGAATGTGTTTACCGTGGTTCGAAAACGGGCAAAAATATATCCGGGCTGATACATTCGAAACACGCAACGACCGACAGCCCGATGCGAATATCGTCCATATTGCCAAAATTCCTAAGATATCCGATCATATTGAACCCTTCACCTAATCTAACAAAGACAATTACATAAGGTACTTCATTCAAAAAGTCGGCAGACGGAGGGCGGTGGACTATCGTATAGCTGATAATTTCACCATGTCCTTCGGATTGATACCATGTCAATTCTTTTGACCAGCAACTGGAACAAATCGTCCGCGGATAAAATTGGACGCTGGAACAGGCGGAGCATTTTTGAAATAACAACTTGTTTTCCGAACAACCTTCCCAATATCTTTTTGAATAATACGTCGGCAAAGGGATAAGATCTTTATTCATAATGACACTCCCCACAATGACGTAGAAGCCATTGAAAGCGGTCCACCAAAATGTATCGAAGCAGCCACTTTGGCTTCGTGGACCTGACCTGGTCCACACTCCCCACGAAGTTGCCTTATGGCCTCCACCACGTGCAATAAACCTCCGGGAATTCCTGGGTGCCCTTGGGACAACAGCCCTCCGTTCGTATTTACCGGAATGGCGCCGTTTATTTCGATATTTCCGTCTTTGACGAAATTTCCAGCCGCGCCTCTCTCGCATAGCCCGAAATCTTCCAGAGCGAATATGACAACGGGGGTAAAGGCGTCGTGAATAAACAGGATGTCGACATCGGATTTCTTGATATCCACTCGGTTAAATGCCCGATCAACGGAACACTTTATTGGGGTTGAGAGAAGATCGGGATCCTGGATGAAGTTGTCATGGGAATAATTCTCTCCACCGCCGAGGTATAGGACCGGCTTTTTTTTCAAGTTTCTCGCCTTCTCCTCGGATGTCATGATCAGCACGGCACCGCCATCGACTATCGGTGCGCAATCGAGCAGATGTAAAGGTTCTGCGATCTTTTTTGATTTCAAGACATCTTCCACCGTTATGGGGTCCCGATACATTACATTGTCTTTTTTCAGGGACGCGTGTTTCCTCATTGTCACGGCAACATGAGGATAGATGTCCGGGGATGCGTTGTAAAAATGAAGATATTTCCTGGCTTTCAATGCCATTATTGCCGGCATGAAGAGCCCATACGGCCTTTCAAACTCCGGATGTCTTATGTCCGCCATCCCCTTCACGGCAAGATCCCTCGTTAATCCCGTCAACTGAAAATCTACCGAGGCAATGACGATCGTGTCCGCCAGACCCTCCTTGATTGCACTCGCTGCCCGCGAAATCATCGTTCCATGGGATTGCGCCCCCAGGTTGACACTATCCGCCCACTTATAATTTCTAATGCCGGCATACTCGGCGAGGACCGTCGACAAACGTGAATGCTTGAAGACCAGGCTTTGCGTAGCAATTATTCCATCTATATCATCTCTACGTAATCCGGCGTCTTTTGTGGCTTCAATCAACAGGTCCGAAAATAATCCAAAGACATTATTGTCCTGAATCTTCCCGATCCGATCGGCAACACCAACTATTGCCACCCGTTTTCCCATGACAACTTGTCTCCCCGCGAACCGTATCCTATAAATTCAGAACGGATTTTGCGTTTTTATACAATATGTTGTCCTCGACGTCTTTGCCAAGATTCATCTTCTTGAAATCATCGATCCATTCTTTGGGCGATATCAAAGGATAGTCGGTACCGAACAGGAACTTGTGTTTCAATTGTCCGGACATCAACCCCTTCCAGGATTCCGGCATCTTTGTCGGTAGTTCCCCGGATAAATCGACAAACACATTTTTCTTGTGCTTGACAATGGCAAGCATCTCATCCGCCCACGGCCATGAAATATGGGCACAAATGATTTTCAACTCCGGAAAGTCGGCGGCCACATCGTCGATATACGGAATCGGTTTCATATGGTCCAATTTGACACCGCCGCCACCGGGTACGCCGGCTCCAAGTCCGGTCGTCCCGGTATGAAACAGGACCGGGACGTTCAAGTCCGAACATGTTTTCCACAAGGGATAGAAAATCTTTTCATTCGGATAGAATGCCTGGGCACCCTGTTGAAACTTGACTCCCTTCATTCCATATTCCTTGACCGCGATCTTCAATTCATTAACGGCAAATTTCCCTTTCCATGGATCAACGCTGGCGAACCCGATAAACACGTCCGAATAGCTCTTGACGATTTCACATACCCTCTCGTTCGGATACCTCGGAAGCCCCGTGCCTGACTCGGCATCCCATGCCAACAATATCCCCATGGTGTTTTGACTCCGATAATCATCGGCCATTACTTCCAAAGGTTTTATGAACCTGTTCCTGACCTTTTCGCTTTTACCAATTGCGGGAGCAAGATTTGCGGACGCATCGATCCATAGTCTCGCCTCCGTCGGATGAACATGACAATCAATGTATTTTTCCATAGGAATCTCCCGTTCATTGAAACAACCTGCCAAACGTCATTGCATTGGAACGATCGCTTCCCCCACTATTACTTTATCGTTCTTCTGATTCATACAATATAAATCGATCACTATGTTTCCCTGGTCGGCGTTCACGTTCTTAACCTGTCCATTACAAACCACAATGTCGCCAGGCCTGACCGGCGCGATGAACTTGACCTCGAATTTCAGTCCTTTTAACCACGCACATTTGAAATATTCGTAAACCGATTGAAACATGTACGCCAATGGGATTGTCCCGTGCGCGATAATGCCTTTGAACATCGTGTCCTTGGCAAATTCTTCATCGACATGAAGCGGGTTGTTATCTGTCGACAAGTCCGCGTAGTCTTTAATTTGATCCTTGGTGATCGCGTATTTCACATCCGGCGTCACATCTCCGATGCGTACCCTCGAAACGTCTATAATATTTCCACTCATATCATGCCCCTTCCCGTTATTGCGGCCAGATGGCTCTCATTGTATTCACAACATTTATGTTGCCATCATCGCCTCTAACGACAAAGTCCAGCAATACATATTTTCTCTCTTTCTTTATATATTTATCTTTTATTACTACATCAATATAAACATTTCGCCCCTCTCTTATTGGTTCAATACATTCAAGATAGTGCCCGGCCAATACGGCACCTCCTATGGGTATGTTATTGGCGAAAATTGCTCTCAATGTAAATACGAACACCATCGCCGCCGGAGCAATCAAACCATTCTCCAAGATAAACTTCTCATAATCCAGACCTGTGTTATTAATATAATTTAATATCAACTCCCTGGACACATTGCATTGATATGTCCCCATGTTTTTCCCAACAACCAGATTCTTGTAATCGATTCCATCGAGATTTGCCATCAATGTCCCTCTTTTCCCTATTCCATCATCTCTTTGTATATAGCCAACGCTTCAGTCTTGTATAAAGGTTTTTTTATCTTGCCTACCGATGTCTTTTCGAACTTATCTTTTATCGCAATGTATTGTGGTACCTTAAAGGCGGCGAGTCTCTGTTTACAAAATCCTTTGATCTCGTCGGTTGAAATATTCGAATCCGGATGTACGACCACAAATGCAAAGACGGCCTCGTCTCTAAAACTGTCCGGAACACTCACTACAGCGGACTCAAGAATATTGGGGTGATCGTTCAATACCCGCTCGACCTCACTCGCCGAAATGTTCTCCCCCGCTCTTTTTATAATGTCCTTTTTTCGATCATAGAAATAGAAGTACCCATCCGAATCTTTATATCCGATATCACCAGTGTGCAACCAACCATCCTTATCGATTGCCTTGTCGGTTTCTTCTCGATTCTTGTAATATTCTTTAAATATCGGTTTCCCCATGATCAATATTTCCCCGGGCTCTCCGGGCTTTGTTATTATATTTCCATCCGCATCAATCAATTTAATTTCCAGCCCAATGGAAGGAATGCCTACACAATGACGTTTCCTCAAACCCCAATACGGATTTGCCGTCGCCAAGGCATATGTTTCCGTAAGACCGTACCCATCCATGAGATTGAAATGAAATCGATTTTCAAATTCGCTCCATTCTTCTTGGGAAGTCGGCAATGCGTAAAAACAGGAACGAAGCGAATGAACAGAGTCGTTACTTTGAGGAGGTTGCTTCAGCAACGTTCTTAAAATGGTTGGGACGATGCACGTGAATGTCGCTTGATGTGTCCTTACCTGGTTCATGAATTTCGAAGCGCTGTATTCCTCGATCAGGATAATCGTGCCCCCAAACGTCACCGTGGGCACAAGGGTCAGGAGCTGCCCGTTGACATGGAATAGGGGCAACGCAATCATCACTCGGTCTTTCGGGCTTAGCCAAAGTTGGAACCCCGTGGCATAACCTTGGTACACTACTCCTTCATGCGTGAGCAGCGCGCCTTTAGGCCTTGCGGTAGTTCCGGATGTAAATAACATCTCATTCACATCGCCTGGGATTACCCCTACATCCGGGTTGGACACGTTTTCGTCCAACAAAGCACTCATTGGCAAAAAGGTATCTTTCATTTTTGCGTCGGTCTTACACATAATAACATTCGTTACATTCTTGCAATCTCGGAGGACATTATTAAATACATCGATATAATCAATTTCCGTAATTACATATTTCGCATCCGAGAAATTAATTATATATTCCAGTTCGTCACCGACAGAATGAGTGTTTGTCGGAACCATTATTGCGCCAATTTTAGATAATGCAAACCAGGACACTATAAACTCGGGGGAGTTCGCCAGATGAACAACTACCGTGTCACCGCTGGCAATACCCAACCTGATGAAACCATGGGCCAGACGATTAACCCATTGGTTGAATTCGGAATAACTGTATCGCTTGACTTCGCCGACTTTATTTTCGAAGACCAGAAACTCCTTCGCCCCATAAAGCACTACTCTTTCCTCGAACAAGGCACCTAAAGTTTTCGTTCCAACGATATTTCCCATTATCTCGTTATCCAATCCGTTGATATAATGATTTCAATTATTTTCTAGTACGATTTTGGTAATCCGAATTTTTCTGCAATAAAATTCTTTGACATTTCATTTGTTATAGGTGCAAACACATACTGTCTTGCATCACGAAAGTATCTTTGCATGTCATATTCCATCGTAAATCCGTATCCCGCCATGATCCTCATTCCCATATCCGTAACCTTGACTGCGCAGTCTGAAGCAAACATCTTTGCCATTGACGCCTCAAGCGAGCATTCGATATTATTTGATTGCATCCATGCGGCCTTGTATGTAATCAACCTTGCGAGCTCTATTTCAGTGGCCATTTCAGAGATATAACTTTGTATTGCCTGGAATTGTCCTATCGGGCGCCCAAACGCGTATCTCTCCTTTGCATAATTCAACGCATCGTCGAACGCGGCTTGTGCAACTCCCAGACTGACGCTCGCCACCAATATTCTTTCGATATTCAGCGTATCCAGGATATAGTACCAACCGCGGTCGACTTCGCCGATGATCGAGCTTTCATCCACAGTCACGTTATCGAAAAACACTTCAAACGAACTTACGGCCTTGCTTCCCAATTTTTCGATTTTTCTGATTTCAAGACCATCGGATTTCGTCCCGACAAGGAATATGGTCAATCCCAGGGATTTTTTCGCAGGATTGCTGTTTGTCCGAGCCAAAGTCACGATATGGCTCGCGTGATGCGCGCCGGGAGTGAAGACCTTCTGCCCGTTGATGATGAATCTATTATCATCCTTTGCCGCTTTAGTTTTTAATGCTCCTAAAATATCCGTGCCGCCGCCTGGTTCTGTCATCCCCAAAGAAAATATTATTTCGCCATTCAATAATTTTTTTAAGTATTTATCTTTCTGATCGTCGCTACCATGCATCATTATCGTAATTCCGCCAAAACATACACCGAGCAGGTATATGAGCGCCAGCGCTGTGAATCCTCTCGAGAGCTCCTCTACGATGATTGTCTGGTCGATGATGTTACCTTTTGTTCCCCCGTATTCTTCCGGGAATGACACTCCTACAAATCCGAGATCAGCCAGCATCTTCCATTCTTTTGTTGGATATTCTTCTCGTCGGTCATAACCTCGGACCAATTCTTTTGGGCACTTTTCCTTTAAAAATCTTTTTAAGGTATCCCGTAACATCTGCTGCTCGGTTGTAAAAGCAAAATCCATGTCACATCTCCTTGGGTAAATGCCCGCTGATCCGGAGCGGGATGGAATCCCTTCGAAACCTTCCCATCAGATATCCCTTGCCGCCCACCCCGCGGCATGAATTGCCTCCCCAATGGAATGCGGCATTCTTGCATCTCCGACTAAATAGACAGCAGGGAAATTACCTCTGAATTCCTCATATAATTTGTTCTCCTTGACTCGACCGTACGCCAATATAATCTTATCTACCGTTATTTTAATTACGTTTCCATCCTTCGAAACCATATTGATTCCAGTATCCAATATCTCCGCGATTTTCGTTTCGGGATATTTGATAATATTACCTACATTTAAATACCCCATTAAGACTATCTTCCGGAGCCAATCGGACAAATAAGGAGCTCCGGCGATAGAGTCCGTCTCATCAATCATATAGACCGTCTTTCCCTCCTTGGCTAATGATGCGGCTATTTCAGCCCCCTCTTGTGCCCCAATCAC
>CAZOEH010000002.1:24032-33644 GCA_964578785.1 uncultured Desulfonema sp.
ACTTTTCCCAAGATCCATCTTCGTGTTTTTCAAATAATCATCATAGATTACGACTATATCTTTTCTTATTCCCTTGATTTCCGGAACCTCAGGAGTAGAACCGGTGGCAAAAATAAAGGCATCGAACGCCTTTCTATCGATAAAGTCATTCATCATTGTTTTTGTCACTTCAGTGTTGACGTGCACATCAATCCCAAGTTTTTCCATCTGCCTGGACAGATATTTGACGATATTCCTGATTGAGCTTGTATTGAGTTTAGGGATCGATGCTGCAATTTCCGCCAGTCCGCCGAGCTTATTCTGTTTTTCGAACAATGTTACTTTATGTCCCCGAATTCCGAGAATCCTCGCCGCCTCCATTCCTGCCGCCCCGCCGCCGATAATCATCACCTTCTTCTGCGTATGAACAGGCAGGTCTCTGTTTTCTATCTCGCGGCAATATTGAGAATTTACGGCGCATTTCGAAGCGCCGTGCTCGAGGAGCCCGATTGTTGTAGTACACATGTTGCAGCAAATACACTTTCTCTCCTCGTCAAACATGCCCAGGAGTCTCTTTTTGACAACATCCGGATCCGCAATGACCGGCCTGCACAGGCCGATCATGTCTACTGTTCCTTCGGAAATGACCTTTTCGGATAGCTTGTGATCAAAAAACTTTCCGGCGTGCATGACGGGAATATTTCTGATTCCTTTGATTTTTTCTTTTACCTTGGCGGCCAAATCCAAATTTACGCCATAAGGCCGTTAAATCGATGGAACCGTCCTTTCTCCCGATTCCAGCCCCAGTCTCCCCGCCGATACACAAAGGGCATCGATTCCTGCCGAGACATATTCCGGTGCGAGAACATCGACGCCGTAATCCGTACCATATCCGACCCCTCCGGGCATAAATTCATCGACACTGATTCGCATAATTAAAGGGAAGTCACTGCCGACACGAGACTTTATTTCCGCAATCACTTCCTTCCCGAACAAAGTGGGATTCTTCCCCCATCGATCTTTTCTCATATTTAGAAAAGGGGAATGAAACTGCTGAATCAGGGATCCGTGACAGGCGTGAAGATATATGGCGTCGCTATCCGCCTGCTTGCATCTTAAGGCGGCCGCCGCGTACTGACCGATTACATTCTTTATCTCTTTATCGGATAATCCCCTGATTTCGGTGTTGGGATCAAAAAAACTGGTCATCTTGGAAGAACTTACCGCGTAACCCGTTCCGGTCGTAGTTCCTTTACAAAGGGAGCCGCCGTGAAAGATCATTGGAGCCACTTTCGCTCCCGCCAAATGGATACGCTCAATCGCATTTCCCATTCCGCGGGTATAGTCATCGTTTTCGATGCTAAATAATGACGTGAACGCTCTGCCAAGTCGATTTATGTACCACAATGCCCACGTAACCAACCCGCCCGACATTCCCCTGGCAATAGCCTCCATATTCGCCGTTGCCCTATCAGTGACTTCTCCATTTACCGTCGCCGTAAGGGTTCCCGCCGGCGCATAGTAATATCGATGCGGGAGCTCCATTCTGCCAATGGATATGGGGGTAGATATATTAGGCATTGTTTAACCCTCTCTCCGAGGTAATTAGTGCCCTACTTCTTCTTCCTGGAGCGAAAACTCGGTGGTCTCTTTTCCAAGAACGCGTTCATCCCCTCTTTGAACTCGTCCGATTTATTTAATAATGCAAGCATCTCAATCCCGCTGACGATTGATGGATACATCATGTCCGAAATATGGTTGATCGAAAGCTTGGCAATACGAATTGCCTGGGGGCTTTTCTTTAACAATTCCTTGCACCAAGTATTTACTTCCGCGTCAAGCTCACCATCCCTTACAACTTTATTCACCCATCCCATCCGCGCGGCCTCAGCCGCATCATATAACTTGCAAAGATAAACGATCTCCCTTGCCTTCTTGTCACCAACGGTCAAGGTGAGCATTTGTGTGCCATACCAAATCGGAACGCTTCCGACACGCGGCCCCGTATGACCGAACTTCGCGCTTTCTTCGGCTATTGTCAGATCGCAAAGCATGTTCAATTCATTTCCGCCGCCTACGCAATAACCACGCACCGCCGCAACTATCGGCTTTCCGAGATTCCTCATCACCGTAGACAATTGCAAACATCTACCGTAAAGTTTCCTCCCGGTGGATGCGTCGAATTCCGCTTCCATCTTGACGTCCCCGCCGGAACTGAAGTTATTTCCCGCTCCGGTTAAGACGGCTACGCCGATATCCGAATCATCCGATACGTCCTCAAACGCTTTGATAAGATCGTTGACTGTTTCTAATCGAAAAGCGTTGCGAACCTTGGGGCGATTGATCGTAATCCGGGCCACTCCGTCGCCTTTTTCATACAAGATGTCTTGATACATAAAGTGCTCCTTTATGAGTACTTGTTTGAAAGAGCAATTTCGGTGCCGTGTGTGAATATTGTGCGCCTGCCTTGAAATCCATTTCAGAAAGCAGGAATTATTCGACAAAGAAACGTGATCGTCCCATGGCCGGGCCAGTACCCTCCCCATAACGGCATTTTCAGCAACAAGTCATTGCCCGACGATAGGACCGGTGTATTAAAACAAGGCAACCGGAACCGTTCCGCCCACTTAATGCGATCGCCAAGGCAATCATGGACCGAACAGTCCATTCTCCGCGGTCACCAACTTTTCTCTTTGTTCAACCGCAAGGGTCGAGAAAATATCCTTCGGCTTGAATATGTCGATAAGGATCGGCAGGACAAGGATCGATGCCACCATGTTCATGACGAACATGAAGGCCAGAAGAAAGCCCATTGTCGCCTGAAACCGGAGGTCCGAGAACACCCAGAGAATCACTCCCACCGTGAACGTCGTCCCGGTCACGATAACGGCGCTGCCGCAGGAGACCATCGCTCGATCCAGCACTTCCCTGAATGTTCCTCCCGCCAAGCTCTCAGAGCGTATTTTCCCGTAGAGGTAGATGCCGTAGTCCACACAGAGCCCCATTCCCAGTGCGGCGATCGGAAGGGTGTTCACATCCAGCTCGATGTCGAAGAGCTTCATGAAGGCAAAGGACATCACCGAGACCATGCCCAGCGGGACGCAAACAAGGAACATCGCGATGACACTGCGAAACGTAATCAAGGTGACGGCACAGATGAGCCCGTATGATAACAGCGTCGCTTCCAGGTGGTATTTCCCCAAAACTTCCCCGATAGCACCGAGTACTCCGATCAGGCCCCCGGCCAGCCGCACCTCACCGTTTTTCACCGGGTTCTCGGCAAAGAAGCGTTTTGTTTCCTCCAGCGCCTTGTTGATGGTTCCCACCGTGTGGTCCTTGAAGAACACACGGATGTTGGCGCTGTCAAAATCGTTGGTCCCGAAGATATCGAAATCCCCTGGGTCGGAACCGGAATAGAAGAGATAATAGGCCGCACCCACTTCCTTGGCGGTCGACGGGATGGTAAACCACACCGGGTCGTCCTCGTGGACCTTCTGGTTCACGCCCTTCACCATGTCCACCAGGGAGATGGCCCCTCCCACCTTCGGAAGCCCCGAAATGAACCGCTGGTAATCTCCCATAAGGTGCAGGACCTCCGGCTCGCGCAAGATCCCGGGCTTGCCTTTGATCACAACCGACATCACGTCGGTGCCGTAGAAATCCTCGTTGATTTTCCTGGTGTCCTGGTTGTAGCGGGACTTTTCCCAAAAGAGAGGCGAACCGGGGTGAAGACTCCCGATGTCCAGATGGGAGGCGTAGTACGCCCCCAAACCGAACAGAACCGTCATGGTCCCCAGGACGATCACCCGGTCCGTCCTGCTGAAAATCGAATGGGAAATCCGGGTCAATACTCTTTCGAACAGCCCCCCCACGACATGTTTATTCTCGTGGTTCTTCCCTAAATTCGGGATGTACGACAGGAGAAGTGGAAGAACGGTGAGATCGCGAATCACCGCACAGACCATCCCCACGGATGCCGTGATGGCCAACTCCTGGATCGTACCGATTGGTATGATGGCAAGGACGGCAAACCCGGCCAGGTTCGTCCCCAGGGCGGCAATCCCTGGAACCAGGATCTCCCCCAACGCTTCTTCCGCGGTGTCTATTCCGCCCTCGCCTCGGAGGATCGATTTTTCGACATACCGGGTGATCATCTGATTGGCGTGGCTGATCGAGATGACCATCAGCAGGAAGGGCACGATGGTGGTCATCGGGTTCAGGGTGAAATGGAGAATCTCCATCAACCCCAATCCCCAGATCGTGGTGGCACCCGAAACGGTGATGTGGAGGAGAGGGATCCTCAAGTTCATGAAGTGGAGATACAGGATCCCGAGGACGAGGACCATCGAGATGCCGAAGATCCACAGGATCTTGGGCATCGCCTTGATCACCTCTCCGACAACGATCGGCTCTCCCGAGACGTGAATCGTGGTGTTGGCATCCCCCTCGCGGTCGAGCACTTTCCGGATTTCCCCGTAGATCTTCTGGTAATTTACGCCCTTTTCGTAGACGTCCGCCATGATCATCGCCGCCTTGCCGTCGATGGAAACCAACACCCCGAAGATGGTGTCGTCGGACATGCAAGTGCGCTTTAGAGTCTGGATCGCTTCCGCGGTATTGGGGACGTCCGGCCACAACAAGGGTTTTTTTTCCAGACCCCACGAAGTGGCCTTGTTCTCTTTGACTTTCTTGGCGCCGATGGAGACCACCTTGTACCGGTCGATCCCGGGGATGAACTGGATGTCGTCGGTAATCTTCCGAATCTTGTTCAGCGTCTCGTAATTGAAAATATCTCCCTGCTTGACCGCCACCTCAATCGTTATGAGGTTTGCCCCCCCGTACGTTTCCTGGAACTCCTGATAGGTCTTCACGTACGGATGATTGCGGGGCAACAGCTTTTCGAAATCGTAGGAGAGTTTCAGGTGGGCCGCCCGCCAGCCGAACAGCACGGTAAGGACCGACATGAGGACCAGCAGCGGCCTCCGGAACCGGAAAATGAAGGAGGCGATTTTCTTGTCCATTATTCTTCCTTACCTTTGGGAAGTATTTCCTCCAGACGAAGAATCGTCCCGTGCGCCCCGACGGCGAGACCTTTCCTGTCCCTGTCCAGATAGATTCCCGAGAGCCAGTTGAAGGTCTTGGCATCGACCGCGGCCCACCTCCCGCCGCCTGTCTTCACCCGAACGGCTCCTCGAAGTCCTACCGCCACCGTGACCTGTCCGTTGGAGCGGATTCCGATGAGATGGTCCTTGGTGCCGCTATCTTCCTTACGCCATGTTCGGCCGCCGTCTCTCGTCGCAAGAAGGAACCCATCGATCCCGCTTGCATACCCGGAATTCGCATCGAAAAAACAGACGGCGAACAACGTGTTGGTCGCCGGGGAAGTGAGGCGGGAAAAAGAGGACCCGCCGTCGACGGTCTTCAGCATCGTCCCGAATTCACCGACGATGAATCCGGTTTTTTCGTTGAGAAAGCTTATCCCTCTGAGCGTCACATCTTCGCCGAGAGACTTGTTCTCCCAGGTTCTCCCGCCATCGGTTGTCCGAAGAATGATGCCGAAATAACCGCAGGCAAACCCGACCTTCTCCGAGAGAAACTGGATTCGGAAGATGGGGTGCGTCGTGCCCGTCGTCTGGCGTGCCCAAGTCGCGCCGCCATCCTCTGTGTGGAGGATCAGCCCGTTGCTCCCCGCGCACCACCCCCGCCGTGCGTCGACAAAGGATACCGAGTACAGGTCTTCCTTTACACCGCTGACCTGGATCGTCCAGCTTTTCCCCTCATCGCCGGAATGAAGGATCCTGCCGCTGTTCCCGACGATCCAGATCTCCCGGGAGTACGCCGACGACACATCGTAGAAATTGTCGAAATAATCGTATTTCCAGATGGTTCCTTTCGGCGTGGACACGTTTGCCGGTACAGGTTTTTTCTGCGTGGTCGCGCCTCCGGAATCCGAAAAAAGCAACGCGAAAAAACATACCATTGAAATGACCATGGCGCAGGTAAGCCACGCCCTCCGTCTACTCATACTTTCCCCCCGACGCGGAACTTCGAAATTTTCCCGGTTGTCCCATCGGCATATTTCCCGCGATCACTGCGATTCCTCTCGGAAATTTATTGTCACTATCAATGGAACCTTCCGGAACATGCTCCTCCAAAATGACAAGGCGAGGGTCCGGGGGTTCCCACATAACGAAATCCTCCAAGGAGGATATGGGAAGGGAACCAGGTTCCCTTCCCAATCCTCAAAGGAGGGGACGGTAATTGCTACATCCGGGAGGGGACGGGATGCGGCAAATACCCTCTCCAAGAGTGCTTGTCAGACTTCCACGGAGAATCCGTCTTGCCCTGCCGTGCGGTGTCCCTATCGCGACTGGGACTGAAGCTTCGTCGTTGTAAAGTCAGTTTCTTTCAGACCAAGATTCGTTTTCAGCGCCGTCTTGGTGCTCAGGGTGCTTCTCTTCGCGATCAGATCGAACATATTTTGGTAATACTGAAACATGACGTGGTCCTTCTTATCTACCACCAGGCCGACTTCGTTGTACTTCCACAAAGTACCTCTACGATCCCAGTGGTCAGACGCGCAAATTGCCCAACTGTCCGGGTCAATATAAAACCGGATCTTGCCGTACGAATAATCCCTTTCCTTGTTTACCCCATCAACGATCCACACTTCCCTCAGCTCATACCGTATGTCATCGGGATGCGGAGTCTTCCCTTTGAATCGGTAATCGTTTGAGAGCGCATGATACGGAACAATCATTTCTTTCTTCCCGATCATCGTCCAGTTATAGCCGGCGATCTTTCCGGAAAGTCCACGGGCGTCATCCCATGTGTAATCCGTGCCGCCAAAGGTGTCCGATCGTTGCGCCGTGGAGATGCGACGAATTCTGCGAATGGTCGGAATGTACATCCATGCGTCGTCCGCCTTCGTTCCATCCTGATAACGGACGGTGAGCAACGCCAGGCCGGCGATGTCTTCGGGGTAGGTAAATGCCAGAATTTCCTTTAATTCCACTTTGTCCGGATTCGGGATCGTCCCCAACGTCAGCCGTCCCTGGTATGCCAGCCGTTTGTAGTTTGACTTGATGACCTTGATCTTGCCCGTGGCGCTGATGCTATTGAATTGGAACGTCGTCCACCAGAAATCATCACCCGAATATTTGTATTCGTAGTTGTACATGACCTCGATGCCTGTCTTTGGATCCGGAAAGGGCAGACCCGCGGTATAATTTTCCAATCCGCCCTTTTTATTAACACGCGCAGAACCCTTGTATTTTTCGGTTGAATCAATATATTCCTGGATCGGCGTATAGTCATGTATTGTTTCATAAACGTTAGCCGTGTAATCCCACGTCCTTATTATCTCAGCAAGCCCAAGAGTAAGTTTATCTTTATATTTATTCAAATTAGACTTGTCAACTTTATACTTTATTGCTCCTTTTAGATAACTTTTTTGGAATGTGGCGTCCTTTTGTGATTCAAGTTCATCAGCATATGCCGTGCAAAATGACCCAACGAACATCAACACCACAACAGAAGAAATCAGTAGATACAAAAGCCTTTTCATTGTTCTCCCTCCATCGTTAGCCTTTCCAATCGGCTATTATTGGAATGAATACTTCACATCCAGATAGGCTTCGCTTCGATCGCTGAACGGATCAAAAAATCCCCGGCCGTCTTTATGCCCCCAGAATTTATTGTATGCAAGAGAAACACTGAGGTTGTCCCCGTACTTGAGATTTACCATCGGGCGGGCCCAACCCGCCCCGATCACATCGTAGACGACGAAAACGGAGGGAGTAAGGATTACGCTCGGGATGAGATAGTTATATGACGTCATGATCAACCCTGTAATCATCGTTTGCGTATCCTTCTCCCCCGGGGCTGCGCTGTCGCCGAACATGACCGTTGTAGGATCTTCGGAGAGAACCATCTTTTGAAATACCTGGAAACTTAACAAGGACGATTCGGAATTGATCGGAAGGCGCGTGGGACGATCCGCACCAAGCATGAATGAAAACGTATTTTTCTTCGAGATGAACTCGGGTTTCGTAAAATCGGTATGCGGCTCATCTTTATTGTAGACAGCCTCACCGCGGAACACCGTTTTCACCGGGTTTACGAAGACATTGAACGTACCGCCGATGGAGTTGACAAAAGGGTGCACAAATTCCCACGTCGTAGGGTCTATCGGATTGGGAGCCGAGAGAGTCGGCGACTCAAACCGGTGGTAATAATCGTAGAGCGATACATCGAACCCGGTACCCAGTGTGGTCTTGATTTTCCCACCGACGGAGCCATTACGGATATTCGTGTCGTATTTTTTCTCCGGGATCCCGCCGACCCCGGCCCCCGGGAATTCCCAATAGGTGCCTGCTCCCGCAAATTTCGCCGGCTTGAAGGATACCGGGGCCCAGACGAATTCCAGGTCCGTCTTTGCGGTCACCCCGTAGATTGCGCGGATCATGGGGAGCCCCTGGCGGATATCCTGCCAATCTTCCAGGAAATAGTGCCACCGGAAGTCCAGCGGGTTGATGATGTCCGCCAGGCGCAGCCCGTCGGACTCTCCCCAAACCACCTGCTGTTTCCCCAGCCGGAGAAAGAGAGAACCCTGTTGGATATCCACATACAACTCCTGGACCTCGTTTTCCAACCTTTGATCGTCGATCACCGCCTGTGAAAACTTTTCCTCCCCCTTGATGTCGAACACTGCATCGTAGGCACCGCGCCAACGTCCGTAGACTTTCAGGGTCGGCTTGATGGTGTATGTCCCTTCCGCCTGAAGGAAGGATTTGGAAAGTTCCACCTCCCCGCTCTTGAACTGGTCGCCGCCCAGCCCCCCCTTGGGATTCTCCGTTCGCACCGCGGTGATGTTACGCACGAATCCCTTCAGCTCAAAGTTCCCGTCCATCAACGTGTACGCCAAACTGCTACCGGTGAAACAAAATGAGAGTGCCGTCAGAACAAAAAATCCAAATCCGATTCCTCCGCGCTCTTTCATCAATCCCTCCTCCCCCTTTTTTCCCCCCGTCCTTGCCTTCACTGCTTTACCCTTCCTGCCATGAGAAAGCACCCCGCTCCTTCCAAAGCTCCCATCCCCCACCCGTTCCCTCTGCCTTCCCAGAGGACGGCTATAAATGGCGACCGATACGCAGTTCCTGTTTAAGTTTCCGAATATCGAAACAGGGCCTTCATGGATCATTCGGGATATGCCCGATTCTCCAATCCGTACGGGTTTGATAGAGCAATATTGATGCCGTTATAAAATCGTTCTGTTTCCATGTTGGTATTTATTTGTAACCATAGGTGAAATTCGACAATAAAACACCGCGATCTTGAGGCGGCTTCGGGATGCCTCTCGAAGCCGCGTTTCCAACAACAAGAGTTGTCTGATATTCGTTCGGGTGTGTTAAATAAAGTCAGCCACTGCCGTCCGTCCCTATCCTCGTTCCCCAGGCACCTCCCGGGTTCACCGTCACAGGGATTGCTTTTTATGATGATTTAGTTCGGCGATCATTTCCGGCACTGCCTTGAAGAGGTCGGCCACCAACCCGTAGTCGGCAACCTCGAAGATCGGCGCCTCCTCGTCCTTGTTGATCGCCACGATCACCTTGCTGTCCTTCATCCCCGCCA
>CAZOEH010000003.1:0-1523 GCA_964578785.1 uncultured Desulfonema sp.
TATCCCAGTTTGGTTTCAAAATTAATCCTTATTGAGCCTGGTTTTATGCCGCCAAGGGGCAAATAGGGGACGTTCATCAATATATAAGTTGACAGTAGGGATTGAATACTGATAGGGCGATAATAGGGGATATTTTAAACCTGATTTATGATATCGGTATCTACGCTTAATCGGTCCCTAATAAAACTATATCTGTCCAAATTTGTTGACAATAATGCGTACCCTATTAACATCAATCCGCATTTTTGTTAATATACATAAAGCGATATAATAACTTGTTATTTTGAAAAATATGGTTTTTTTGGCTTTTTAAAGTTTATATGAGGCTTATTCGTAAAATAATGATTCTGAATAGAAGAGAACCTGAATATAAAGAATTTAAAAGAAATTTCAATTATAGAAACTGGTCTGAAAGTGGGTGTTTACTTCATATTGCACATGCGACCGGTCTCTGTTCCGGTGTATATTCAGAGTTTTCAGAAAACTTGGCCAAACAATACAAAGTTATTGGTTTAGACTTTAGAGGACATGGAAAGACAAAAGCACCAGCAGATCCAACGAGTTTAAAAAATTGGGAGATCTTTATTGACGATCTTGAGGTTTTTTTTAGACAATTTAACCAGCCACTGATAGCAATTGGCCATTCAATGGGAGGAACAATCAGTGCCGTGGTTGCATCTCGATATCCCAGTTTGGTTTCAAAATTAATCCTTATTGAGCCTGGTTTTATGCCGCCAATGTGGAGACCTTTCGTATACTTGGTTCAGAAAATAGGACTTTCCATGCATGTTCCATTCGTTACAAGAGTAACAAAAAGAAAAAGCATTTGGAAAAACAAAGAGGAAGTAATTACTGAATTGCTCAACAAAGGGCCTTTTAAATCCTGGCGGAATGATGCATTTGAAGACTACGTCAATGAAGGTATAGAGAGTTTTGAAAGTGGGTTCGTAAAACTTCGGTGTAATCCAATTTGGGAAGGTCGAATTCTTGCGACAGCGCCGTGTGGCATATGGAGAGAAGTGTCTAAGATAAAATGCCCAACACTTGTTCTTTATGGCAAAAAATCTAAGACGTTTTTACCTTCGGTTGCAACCAAAATTAAAAAGCTAATACCTCATGCAGTAATAAAAGAGATGCCAAACGCAGGTCACTTTATTCCGATGGAGTATCCGGAAGAATCAGCAGAACTTGTATTAAGGTTTATTAAAGAAGGTAAAGTTTAAGACACGCATGTTCATTATATTCAACATCGAAAGCATCGCAAAATATCTGATCGTTGCAGGCGACCGCTATTCCGGCGACTGAACTTGGCGTTAGCACCATGGAATAATGAATGAGGACGAAATAATAGAAGCGCAAATCCAAGAAATGGGGGCATATTGGGAACGTTTTAAGCTTTTTAACCTGATTTATGACAGCGATATCTACGCTTAATCGGTCCTGATACATAAATTTGTAAGTTTAATGCCTCCCCCATGTACTACCTGAACCCCGTTTATCCTGGGTGCAAGAATGTTGAAAAG
>CAZOEH010000003.1:1533-26094 GCA_964578785.1 uncultured Desulfonema sp.
AAAGTTAAAACTGAACCTTGGCTGACGAATCAAAATTAAAAATTATTTTAAAGAAATTATTTTAAAAATAAAATGGAACAAAATGGATATTTCACAGCAGCAGCATTTAATGATCAGTGTTGAAAAAGATGGTCCTGATAAATTAGTCAAACAAACTTTTCCTTTGCGGTTCGGTAAATATTCGGAAATCAAGACCCCGGATTTTGAGTTCTGCTTTAACCTGAACGGTGAAATCAGATCGATTCGGGGACTTAAATCTGACTGGCCCCATCCGGCAGAGCAATTTAAGCGGACGGTCGGAAACGATTGGGTTTACTATACCGTTGGCGATAAAAGCGGCTATGATGGGATTATTTCCTGGATGGGGGAGTATTATCTGCCCTGTTTGCCTTATACCAGCAACCCGGTATGGGAAATCAAATATTTTTCAAATCCCGTGGTGATGAGTGCCTTTGCAGAATGGTCCCAGTTGTTTGCCAACCTGTATATGGCAAATTCAAAAGGATTGTACCCCCACGCAAGGGGTCTTATTGAACGGATACTGGCCAATGATGAACGGACTCTTTATGAACGTTCCCAACAGCTGAACAAGATCATCGGCGGCAGGGTTTCAGTACTTCCGCCTGATACACGGCATGTGGATTATGATATCATTCCACTGAACATTTCCGATGGATGTCTTTATCATTGTAAGTTTTGTTGTGTTAAATCAGACCAAAAATTTCAAAAAAGATCAAAAGAGAATATCCGTGAACAGCTTGCGGCTTTTAAAGATTATTTTGGTGCAAACTTAGTCAATTATCATGCTCTTTTCCTTGGAAATCATGATGCGCTTGCCGCAGGGGAGGATTTAATTTGCTTTTCCGCAGAAGAGGCGTATCGCGCATTTGGGTTCAGGCAGCGCATGGATCAAAAACCTTTTTTGTATCTCTTTGGCAGTGTGGGATCATTCTTGAAATCGGACCAGGCTTTGTTTGAAAAATTGAACCGATTTCCCTTTTATACCTACATTAATATTGGATTTGAATCCATTGATTCAGAGACCCTATCCCTGATCGGCAAACCGATTACATCGGAACAGGTAAAAGAAGCATTTGATAAAATGGTAGAAATCAATGCTGCTTTTGACGGGATAGAAGTCACCGGTAATTTCATCGCAGGAGTCAATTTATCACCCGAACATGACGGATCACTGACCCACCTTTTAAAACATGCCGATGTAAAAAATAAATCAAAAGGTGCGATATATTTATCACCGCTAAAGGACAGCCCCAAAAAAAGAGAACTTCTGCCACGGTTTTATAAAATAAAGGAGGAAAGCCGCCTGCCGGTTTTTGTTTATCTGATCCAGCGATTGTAAATCATTAAATCAATGGGAGATTAGGGAACAGTATTGGGACCATGATTCAAAACGGTTAAAAGTTTGTAATGTTTACAACCCTGTTAATGCTTCTTTTCGACAAGAAAAAGATTGATATATCTGGGATCAAGGTCGTGCTGCGATACTTTTTTCAACTCTGTTTCGATCTCACCGAAGAGATCATCAAAGACCCTTCCAAGCTTTTCTGTGATTTCGGATGATTTAAGGCCGGTCCTTATTGTAAGCCAGTTTAAAAAGGATTCCTTTACGGAAAGATCTATTCTGCGCGATTTCCCTTTTCCAATCCAGAGGGTCGCAAAAAAACGGATAAAATCGTCATAAGGCAGAGGAACCGTCTCTTTTGACAGGCCGGTGCGATGACAAGCAAAATGGGTAAGAAGAAGATTTTTGAAATTTCCAGAGCGGTCTTTTATATGCTTTGTATCGGCGCCAATAAGAGACAGAAGGTCATCGAGGGCGATTATCTCATCTAATATTTTGCTGATTTCGGTTACATCCGAGAGAGAATAAAAATCCCTGTAAATCTGTCCGGTTTTATAGTTGTCGAAATAAAGCGGCTTTTTGATTAAAAGCCCGCCTAAAACTCCCATCCATTCTTCTCCCCAGAAGACGAGGGATAGCCCCTGATCCCTGAACCAGGATCTCTTCAGCCATTTTTCAGCCTGCTCTTTCAGCTCCATGGCAAGCCCGAAACCGGTCCTGAAAATATTCTCAATATGATATTTCTCTATCAAGGCTGCTGTGCGGCGTATATCCGGCTTTGCTCCTTCCGCTGCCAGCTTTTCCAGCCCGATGCTCAGGTATCCGCATGCTTTTTTTACAATCTCCTTCAATTCATCCCTGCTTTTAATCGTTTTCTGGTCCGCGGATATAATCCTGTTGCAGAGGGCGGCAAATTCGGACTGAAGATTGCCAAGTATTGCTTCCGGTTCGATGCTTTTAATCGACATTGCAAAGAGGTTGTCCTCTTTCAACATCCTGAAAGGGTAAAGAGGTACCGGCATGAGGGAAGCATTTTTATCACTGCTTTTTAACAGCCTTTTTCTGCCGGAAAGCCTTTCCGGTTTTAAAGGGGCATAAACGCCGGCGGCTTCGTAAAACGGTAAAAATCCCTTTTCTGCGAGCCGGATATTTCTTAAACGGTAAAATTCCTCCTCCATCTCGGCGGGAAGAACCGTCATTGTTTCAAACAACATATTCCGGTATATCCCGAAGTCATATTCAGCAATACTCGCCAGCAGCCTCTTTATAAATTCTTCTCTCTTTTCTCTGACGTCAACATCATCAGTATCCACATCATATTCATCGGAATCATAATATTCGTCGGTAATCCTTATGTAAAAAATATCGTCAATGGTGATGAGGTCTTTTCCGAGAGAAGAGGGGTCCTCATCGTGCTCTCTTACCGCGACTTTTATATTTTTATAAAGATAATATTCGATAAATTCAGGATTCTTTTCAACAGCCCATTTTACAAAACGTTCCGGGGCGGCCAGGAACAGGATATCAAGCCATTTCGTGACGGAATCTATATCAATCCTGTCTTTTTCCCATAGTTCAATATCGAGAATATATTCCCATTGTTTGTCTGAAGCCAGGGCAAGAATCTCATAGGCGTCGCTGATGCCGACGTCATTCACGAGAAAGTAAAAATCCGTTTCAGGAAAGGAATGTATAAGAGCCGCCGGATGCTTTGCTGCAAAAATACGGTCGAGCGCCTTTTCGGGAGCGAGGGCAAGGAGCTCTTTTCTCTGAGAAAGGAGTCCGGAAGCCTGGTTTAAAACCGGATTATATTCGTCCTTCTTATCCATCATGCCTTACCGCCGTTCCATGGTGCGAATTTTAAAAGAAGAAGCATGCCCGGTACCGCGATAAGCGTGCATGCGATAAAAAATAATTCCCAGCCCGTGTTTTCCGCGAGATACCCTGTGGGAGCCGAGGCAATTACTCTCGGGACTCCCATTAGGCTGCTTAAAAGAGCGTACTGGGTTGCGGTGAATTTTTTGTTCGTAATACTGGCCATGAAAGCCGCATATGCGGCCGTTCCCATCCCGCCCGAAAAATTCTCAAAGGCTATCACGCCTGAAAGGGCGGGGATGCTGTAACCTATGCGGGCAAGCACGGCAAATCCGGCTGTGGATAAAGCCTGGAAAAAACCGAAAATCCAGAGGCTGCGGTTTATCCCGACATAAAGCATGATAACTCCTCCGGCAAGGCTTCCCGCAAGTGTCGCCCAGAAACCGAATATTTTTACAACAGCGCCTATCTCGGTCTTTGAAAATCCGATATCAAGGTAAAACGGCGTCGTCATCGCGCTTGCCATGGTATCGCCGATCTTATAAAGAAGTATAAAGGCAAGAATCCAGATCGCGCCGCTCCTGTTGAAATACTCCAGAAGCGGATCGAATACCGCCTCCCGCATTGTTTTTGGAGCGCCCGCACCGGTTTCAGGCTCCGGGGAAAGTACCGAAGCAAGCATACAGGGTATAAGGCAGGCGGCCATGATAAGATACACCGTCCTGAAAGATAGCGCATCGGCCATGATAAACCCGCCGCCTGAAGCAAGCAGCATCCCTACACGGTATCCGTTGACATAAAGTGAAGAACCCAGACCGAGCTCCTGATCCGGAAGAGTTTCCCGCCTGAATGCGTCAACGACGATATCCTGGGTTGCACTGAAGAATGTTACAAGCATGGCGGCAAGCACAACATAAAGAGGTTTTTCGCCCGGATCGGTGAACGCGAGGCCTGCAACCGACAAAATAAGCAGCGCCTGGGCCAAAATAAGCCATCCTCTTCTTCTTCCCAGAAACGGCGGTATATAACGATCAAGAAACGGCGCCCAGAGAAATTTCACCGTGTAAGGCAGCCCCACGAGAGAGATCATGCCTATCATGGCAAGATCGACTCCCTCCTCCTTCATCCATGCCTGCAGTAAAGAGATGGTTAAAAGAAGAGGAAGGCCGCATGAAAAACCCATAATGAAAGTCACGAGCATGCGGCCGCTGAAAACAACTTTCAGCATAGACCCGCCATTTCCGTTCTCCGCACCTTTTTCGCCCGGGTTTTTCTGCACGGTTATTATGTCGCTTTACCGCTGTTATATTTGCGAAGATCAGCCGGAGCAACAACCGGTCCGAATATTTTTTTTAAGGAAAGCAGCCCTTCCTTCTGCTCGTTAAGCACTTCAAAGAGCCTGCCCGGAACATTCTTTTCCTTTCCGTAAGCGGCGATCTGGAGATCAATCCTTGCCGAGATATTATCGACATAGAGGGAAAACTGCTTTATGTAGAGCGCTTCCGGGTACTCTTTCTGTATGATCGTCCTGAACAGGAACTCAAGGTCTTTGTATTCCGGTATCTCGCCTACAGGCGTTTCAATCACACCTACTTCATCATACGCCCTTCTTTCCAGCCACGCCAGCCATACTTTGACATCCCGTTTTTCGCCCAGCAGCTTGTCCGAAGTTCCGCCCCTTGCCCTTTCCGTAAGAAAATAATTAAGTCCGGCCATAACCGGGTTTTTATCTTTCGCTATTTTTTTGTTTCCAAAAAAACGGAACTGGGCATCCATGTAGTCGGAGAGAGAGCCGGGTATAAACGGAGCATTGGCCCATGGAGCCCTTTTAACCCCGGTGGCTCCGACTTCCGTGGCCGTTGCGGCAGAAACGATGGATGCGCCTATGACCACTCCGTGATCCGGATTCTTTGCCACACGGACGGGCGGCATCGTATCGCTGTCCCTTCCGCTGTATGTGAATACTCTTGTGATAACGCCTTCGGGATTTTCATTCTTTTCGGAATAGTTCGAAAGAGCTTTTGATGAAAGGGTTGCCCGGGCATTAGGATGTGATATTGGAACAGGCTTTCCCTTATTGTCCTTCATCCCCTTTTCCCATGGTCCCTGAAAATTATACCCTTTTCCCGGCTGTTCCTCCCCGTTTCCCGTCCAGTGGGGAACACCCTTTTCGTCAATCAGCACATTGGACCATATAACCTCGGTCCCTTCATTCCTTAAAAGATCCATCAGGCCCGGGTCGCCTTCCCGGTTCACATCCTCAACTATGCCGAAAATCCCGCATTCCGGGTTGACGGATCTTATCGCTCCTTTTTCATCAATCCACATCTGGGCAAGGTCGTCACCGATAAACTGATTTCCCGCCATAGCTGTCGTGGTTTTCCCGCACCCGCTGGGAGCGGCACCGGCAAACCAGGTTACACGGCCCGCCGGCCCGCCGATGCCGGTTATAAACATATGCTCGGAAAGTTCAAAACCCCTGTTTTCGTAAACAGCCTTGTCAACCGAAAACCTGTGGTTCCCCTTTTTAAGCAGCAGGGTGTTTCCGGCATATGTGCAGTTTATGCTGTATGTGGTTTGATGGCTCCTGTCCATGTAAACACGGGCATTCGGAAGATCTTCAGGCCTGTTTTTCCCCTCGCTGTGAATATTGGTATAAAAATGGCCCAATCGTTCAACTTCATTATTAAAATGAAGGTAAGAATTTCGGTAGAGAATCTCCGCGCTGTGAGAAACATAAGCGGAACTTGTAATCTCTATCGCCGGGTTCGACATGGGAGACCCGACAGGACCCCGCATATAAAAGCCCACAACCATCTCCCTGCCCCGCATGATGTCCGTCATCTTATCCCTGATATCCTTTAACGCGTCCTGCCTTAGTGTTTTGTTTGCGAGAGAGCTGACATCTTCATCATCATTGGCGATATAATATGTGCGGTCAGTTATGCGCCCCTGCTCTTCCTTCAGGTCGAAGTGTATTGTGTGCCCCTTCATTGCGAGTTTTGCCTCCTCGCGGTTTTTAAGGGCAAGTTCTCTTATATACCGCCTGTCTTCTCCGGAGCCTGTATTTATAAAAACGGAATCGGGTCGGCACATGGCAATTGAATTGGCGATTTTCAAAAGGACATCATGACGGTTTATTTTAAGAATTTTCGCCAGGTTTTGACTGTCGAGTATTTTCTCAAAAAGGCCGCGCGCGCCGTCAAAAGATTTTATTCCTCCTAACTCCTGTACAATATCAATACCCTTCTTCTTTACAAACATGTGAATTCTCCCTTATCGGATTATAATATCGGTTTTTTCACATCCCTGGATTACATTGAATTTATCGGTATCCGGCATGTTTTGATTTATCCAGACCAAAACTTTACTGAATTCGCTTTTAAGCTCGGCAAGCGCCTTTCCCCTGTGGCTTACAGAGCTCTTTTCTTCCATGCTCATCTCTGCAAAGGTTTTATTTAAAGAAGGATAGTAGAATATCGGATCATAGCCGAATCCATTTGTGCCGGAAGGCTTTTCCGCAATAAGACCCTCGCAGCGGCCTACATAGGTGAGCGCATTGCCGGCTGGAACGGCGATCGATATGACGCATTCAAAGGCCGCTTTTCTGTTTGATTTTCCCTTCATCTCAAAAAGCAGCTTTGCGCATCGTTCTTCATCCGTTGCATTTTCGCCGACGTAGCGGGCCGAAAGAACGCCGGGGGCTCCGGAGAGAGCTTCAACCAGAAGGCCTGAATCATCTGCAAGAGCAGGAAGTCCCAGAACCCTTGATGCAAAGCTCGCTTTTTTATATGCATTATCATCAAAACTATCTCCGTCCTCTTCTATATGAGGTATCGGGCCGAAATCCTTAAGATTTTTGATTTTAACAGGGAAATTTTTCAGGAGGGCTTCAATTTCTGCAGTTTTACCGCTGTTTCCGGTAGCTATAACGAGAGTAGTTAAATTATTCATGCCGCAAATATCTTTAAATTAAAATGTAAATGAAGCAGGACCAGTACATGGCATCTGCCCGGGAGCAATGTCATAGTATGGGCTGAATGGCAAGATAGATATAAATCATGGCTTATCCTTTGTAAAGTTTTTTCGGCATCATCTACTTATTATGAAACAGGCATATATAATTCTTTACAAAAATGCCATATTATATTAAATTACCAGCGAATTTAATCAATTCCCCCCTTTAGGCATTACTCAGGGCCGGTCAACGGATGGATATCAAAAAAAGACTATACTTAATTCTTTTTACAATATTTATAGTGGTGCTTGCCGGCAGCAGCGGTTACTATATTATTTTGGGCGGAACACCGAAATACATGGACTGCCTCTATATGACCGTAATCTCCCTTACAAGTGTCGGATACGGAGAGATAATACCTGTAACTGGAAATGTCCCGGCCCAGATATTCACCATGATACTAATCACCTTCGGTATGGGAATAATACTTTACGGCATAAGCACACTCACGGCGATAATGATTGAAGGCGAACTATCAGGCATATTAAGGAAAAACAAGATGGAAAAGAGAATAAAAAAACTGAGCAATCATTATATAGTCTGCGGGGGCGGCGAAACCGGCCGCCATGTTATGTCTGAACTCATAAAAAACAAGGAAAAAGTTGTGTTGATTGAACATCTCGACGACAACATAGAAAAGAGCAGACACATTGAGGAGCTTCTTTATATCAAGGGAGATGCTACAGACGACAATAACCTGACACTGGCGGGAATTGAGAGGGCCGCGGGCATTGTCATATGCCTTCCTTCGGACAAAGACACCCTTTATGTGACAATGACAGCAAGAATGTTAAACAGTAAAATACGGATTATAAGCAGGATGGTTGATCAGAGTCTTCAGCCCAAGCTGAAAAAAGCCGGAGCGGACAGCACCGTTTCTCCCAATTTCATCGGCGGTCTTCGCATGGCTTCCGAGATGCTCCGCCCCGCTGTAGTTGATTTTCTCGACAGCATGCTTCGAAGCACTCAGGGGAATATCAGAATAAATCAGCTCAATGTTTCAAAAAGTTCTAAGGTGATCGGTAAAAAAATCGGCGAACTGCAATTGGCGGAGAAATTCAATATCGTTATCCTGGGTTCCCGGTACAAGGACAGGGAGATACATTTCAACCCTCCGCCGCACACGGTTCTGATCGAAGATCTTACCGTCATAGTAATGGGAGAGGTGGAAAATATCGCAAATGCCAAACAATTATTTTGACGGCTTCGTAAAAAGTCATTCTTCCGTTTATTACGCGTTCATCATATTTGATTTCTGTGCAGGACAATGGCGCACCAGCCTTTTTCACTTTCTTCCCGGTTCATCATGAAATGTTTTTCAGTATAAAGAAGAGAAAGGCCGTTTGCTTCCGGTATTTTTATTCCTGAGAGAACAATCATTGAACCCTTTACCGTCAGTTTTAACATCAGCGGATAGAGCCTCATGAGGGTAGGACAACGCAGGTTGGCTGTTACAATCGAAAACCGGCCTTTTATATTCTCAACAGGTGTATCAAGTATCTCTATTCTGTTTCCAAGCCGGTTTATTCCGGCATTTTCCAAGGCCTCTTTCCTTGAACAGGGATCGGTATCAATGCCGGCAGCGCTTGCCGCACCCAGCATGACACAGGCAATTGCGAGAACACCGCTTCCTGTTCCTATATCAAGGGCTCTCCCGTTTCCCGGAAAATCCGGATCTTCGAAAACATATTCTATGCCTTTTAAAGCGAGCCTGGTCGTCGGATGATCGCCGCTTCCGAAAGATATGCCGTGCTGCAACCTGATTACAACATCACCGGGCTTTTCCGAAAACTTCATCCGGTATGGCGCAAGAACGATCCGCTTCGAAATGCGAACTGGTTTATCAAAAGACTTTTCCAGGAAGGAACACCCGTGTTTATAGGAATATATCAGTTCCCCTTCCGTTATAAGCTCCCCGACCGCCTTCTTCAAATCATAACGCCTGATATCAAGCCGGCTTTTTATAACCTTCTCAAGCTTTCCGAAAGTAAGCAGTTCCGGAGAGGCGGCCACCGCTTCGAGTATATACTCCCGCGCTCTTCCGGAAGCTTTTATTGATACCGGCCCTTCAGGATTGCCGGATACCGGACTATTTCTTGTCGCGGATCTTGACATGGCACTCGCCGCATTTCTCCGATATCTCTCCAAGCTTTGTCTTGATGGCGGCTCCGTCCTGCTTTGCCGCAGAAGCAGATATTTCTTTGGAAAACGATGAAATGGCCAGGGTCAGCTCTCTGCCGAGGGGATTGGGATTGTTCTCGCCGGTTTTCTTTGTCTGGGCTGCAAGCTCTTCAGCATCTTTTGCGATTGCATCAAACTTGCCGGCGCCTATGTTTTCACTGATTGCGGAAAGCCAGGCCTTGCGGGCCCGCATAAGTTTCTGGGAAGGACGCAGTTCCGTACCTGCATCATCGGCAGCATAAGCCAGAATGGCTGCGGTAAAGAGCGCAAAGGATAACAGGGCGATTGTTCGTTTCATAGGGATCTCCTTTTATTGAAGTTCGGTGGGTCAATTATTATACAGCCGCATAGACCGTTCATTTATGCCGGGCAAAACATAAACTTGTGTTCCTTGCCGCATATCACATTATTCTTGACAGCCTTATTGCCGGATATTAATAACAGACGACTTTAATAATCCGGATCATCCGTTCAAGTCAACAGGATTACCTGGTTTTACGTAAGGATACTGATATTTAATACAGCTGCGTTTCCAATCAGGAAACCGGCAATTTGGGGCGTGTTCAAGGGATTGCGCTGAGGCGTATGTAATGCATGCCGCCTATGAATCCCGCAGATTGGCACCAGGATATCACAAAAGACCCATTTCCAAATGGAAACTATTTAGTTGTGAATAAAAATATTCCCTGATAAAGTCTTTGCAATGTTTGGGATAGAGGTGGCATATGCGCAGAATTTATGAATTGCTCAGCGGCAAAGTACTGGAGAATCTTTACGGACAAGGCCAGATAACGGTCTTTATCCGCCCCGATGAGGCCGAACGCAGATACCTGATGGACGAGATGAAGATAGATGAGCACACACTCTATTCCGCTCTCGACCCCGATGAGCTTGCGCGTCTGGAGATAGAGTGCAACCACGCCGCAATAATATTAAAATGCCCCAGAGCAACCACCCAGGACATAGTTAATCAGTTTGAAATTTGTTCTATCGGCATGTTTCTCTACAAGGATCAGCTCATAATAGTTGCTGATCATGATATTCCTGTCTTTGACGGCGGCAAGCATTTCCTGAAATGCCAGTCATTAAATGATGTGGCAATCAAGAGCATCTATAAAACGATATCTCTTTTCTTAACCCAGCTTCGTTCGATCAACCGGCAGGCATCCGATATTGAATCGAAGCTTCACGGAGCAATTGAGAATGAACAGCTAATGCATCTGTTTGAACTTGAAAAGGTTCTTGTTTACTATGTCAATGCAATTCATTCAAACTCGATAATGCTGGATAAGGTGCGCAACAATATCGCGAAACTGGGGTTTACCGTTGAACAGTGCGAGCTTCTGGAAGATGTGTCGGTCGAGAACTCGCAGTGCGCGAAGCAGGCCGAAATTTATTCAAGCATTCTTGCCGGACTCATGGACGCCCGTGTTTCCATTATAAGCAACAACCTGAACATAATCATGAAGACACTGACTCTTATCACGTTAGGCATAATGGTTCCGACTTTTGTTGTAAGCGCCTTCTCCATGAATGTTAAACTTCCATTCGGGCTGAATGAAAGCCCCGTATCATTCTGGATTATCACATCCATTGCATTTGCCTCGGTTTTTGTTCTCGTTATACTTCAGAGAAAAAAGAAATGGTGATTGAAGACGGGCGGCGCAATAAAAATTTATCTGACAGGATTTACAGGATTTGACGGATCAACTGCATCGGGCCGCTCCTGAAGAGCAGCTCGAAACACGCATCCCTTCGCGGAGGGTGGTAGGAGCAGGCGATAGCTTATTGCCTGCCAAACCTCCGATCATATCTCAAGCATAAAAGCGTGCTGATGTTTTTATTTCTCCACGATATTTGAAACAGCGCTTTTGATATCGGGATACCTGAAAGAAAAGCCGTATTTTAAAAGCCTTTCGGGTACGGCCCTCTGGCTTGCCAGAATGGATGATCCGAACTCCCCGAGAATGATTTTTATCAAAAAGGCGGGAGCCGGCATGAAAGAAGGTCTGTGAAGAACGGCTGCCAGCGCCTTTACAAGTTCTTTATTTCTTATCGATCCCGGAGCTGTAAAATTCAGCGGGCCGTTTACTGCCTTGTTATCGAATACGAACAAGATTGCTGAGATAAGGTCTTCGATATGAATCCAGGGAAACCATTGCCTGCCGTTTCCGACTGGCCCCCCTGCAAAAAAGCGGATTGCCGGTATCATTTTTCCCAATGCTCCGCCGCCTTTTCCGAGAACAACACCGAACCTCGCGGTAACCACCCTTACTCCCTTCTCACCTGCCTTGAAAGCCTCCTCTTCCCAGTCACGGCAGACAAGAGCAAGGAAATCGCTTCCCGGCGGCTCGCTCTCGGTAAGGATATCCTCCCCTCTGTTGCCGTAGTAGCCTGCTGCCGAAGTACTGCAAAGAGTGATTTCTCTCCCGGAAGGAAGAGCTTCCACAAGATTGCGGGTGGTGAGGATTCTGCTTTCATAAATGGTTTTTTTGTATTTTTCATCCCAGCGTTTGAATATGCTTCTTCCGGCAAGATTGATGACCGCATCAACATCTTCGAGCTCCCGCTGCCAGGGACCCTTTTTTGTCGTATCGGCTGATACGCACTTTAAGTTCGGATGCCTTGCCCCGCCTTTAACCGGTCTTCCGCCTGCCGCAATGACAATATGCCCTTTTTTCAGCAAAGAGTCCGAAAGATGTGATCCTATAAAACCGGTGCCGCCTGTTATGAAAATTTTCATTCTTCACATCCCCCTTTGCCGGTATATTTGAAATTGCAACGAACTTGTCAATTTTGACGAACTAGTTGGAAGTCATATGCGAACGGATTTGAGATTTTTGGGAAATTGATTTAAAATCCCCAAAAAGCTCATTAAGAGAGCATATAACTTCTAACTGGTTCATCGGATACAGTCTGCCACTAAGCGGAATGACTTTTTACAAACCCGTCAAACGTTAAAGATTAAACGTTCCCGATTCTATGTAAGGGACATCTTCGACATCTATAGCATGCAGTATATCCCCGTGCATCCTTTTTTTCATCTCCAGAATTACAGCTCTTCTTTTATTAAGGCTTTTCGCAAATGAAAGAGTTTCATTCATGAGATCATTTATATGGCATGCCTTTGCAACTATATTGCTGGCGGCGCATTCCGCGGCTGTCAGGCGCTTTCCTGTAAACTGCATCTCCTCGAATTTCTGCCGCGGGATAGCCCGGTTCAGCAAAGCGAGCATTCCAGGCAGAAACGGTATGCCCAGATCCACTTCCGGAACGCAGAAAAAGCCTCTGTCCGACCTCATGAATCTGAAATCAAAAGCGCATGTGTAAATTGCGCCTCCCGCAAACGCATGTCCGTTTATGGCGGCTACGGTAAGCATCGGAGACATCAGTGTTCTTTTGAAAAGGATGTTTAATAAATAAAAAAAGTCTTTCGCGGTTTTTACGTCCTTCTTCTGTACGACAGGAAAAAGCCAGTCAAGATCAAGGCCGTTTGAAAAGATTTTATCATGTGATGATCTCACAACCAGGGTCAAAGCCTCAGTTTCATTTTCAATTTTGTCCATAACATCGAGATAGGCGTGGATAAAATCGGGGTTAAAGCGGTTTTCGCCGTTGTTTAACGTCACTATCGCCACATTTTCATCAAGAACAAACTCAACCAGAGCCATGCGGAAAACCTCCAAAAAAAAGGGCAACACCAATTGTTATGCGGTGTTGCCCGGTTTGTGCAGATTTAATCGTTTAATTATTCGCAGCAGCTGCCTTTGGTGCCGCAGCTTGTACATCCTGCTCCAAGGTCGTATCCGGATGTGATTTTAAAGCCTACCTGAAGAAAATCCACCTTTACCGGCTTTGCTTTATCCAGAAACTCTTTATTAATAACGTACTTGAATCCGTCGATATCGTAAACATTATCAAGATCGTTAGGCTCGTCCAGAGCCAGTGCCAGAGATGGCCCGCCTCATCCGCCTTCGTTTAAAAAGATCCTGATAGGTGAAACTGTTTTCCCCTTAAAATATTCGGCGATCTGCTGTGTAGCCGAACTTGTTACTTCAACCATTTGAATCCTCCTGTAAAATATATTATTAAATCCGTTATGAGCTTTCCCTGACAAAACGGAATCTTTTCAGCCTGCATAGATTCCGGTGTAAATTAATTACAGAAACGGGATTTGTCAATCAATATTAAAACTATATTAACATTCCAGAACTGCCATTCCAGCCCTGCAGTAATATTTATTTAATTTTATTGAATTGTTAGGTGCCGTTACGAAATAACCATTGCATTTCAGACCATTTTATTACGGCTGCTTATGCCGGTCACGGCATTTTACTGTTACAGTTATTTTATTATCACGGTTTAAGCTTATGATATTTCTTTAAGGTATTTTTCATATATATCAAAATCTTCCGGAGAAAAAAGAATAAAAATAACTTTATTTACGGAGCTTTTTTTATCATCAAGAAACCTGTATACGGTATCCACGGCTATTTTGCAGGCATCCGTTATGGGATAGCCGTATACGCCGCAGCTTATTGCAGGAAAAGCTACCGAAGAGAGATTATTCTGAGAAGCAAGCTCAAGGCTGTTTGAGTAACACTGCGATAAAAGCAGGCTGTCCCGCGGTTTTCCGCTGTACACAGGGCCTACGGTGTGTATGACATGCCGCGCCTTCAGGTTATATCCTTTTGTAATTTTTGCTTCTCCGGTATTGCACCCTCCAAGCTTTCTGCATTCCTCCAGCAGTTTCGGGCCCGCAGCCCTGTGGATGGCGCCATCAACTCCGCCCCCGCCCAGGAGAGAACGGTTGGCGGCATTGACAATCGCATCAACATCGAGTTTTGTGATATCCCCCTGCATAATTTCGATCATGCCGGTTATATTCTTTTCCATATTTCACCTGCCTTTATTCTCAAGCTTCGGGTCGGAATTGAAGTGGGAATTATCTGTTGCAAGCAGCGCGTCCCTTATCTTTGATGCGAGTACTTCCATGTGAAATGGCTTCTGAATGAAGTAAACGCCTTCGTCGAGAATACCTCGATGGGCGATAACATTTGCGGTGTAGCCTGACATGAACAGGCCTTTGATGCCGGGCCGAAGAAGACTTAGCCGGTTCATCAGATCCCGGCCGTTCATCTCAGGCATCACCACATCGGTCAATACCAGATGGATATCCCCTGCGTATTGTTCAACCAGTTTAACCGCTTCGTCCGGAGTTCCGGCGGTCAGTACCCCGTAACCCAGTTCTTCGAGCATCATTTTACCCATTTTCAAAAGAGCTTCGTTGTCTTCGACAAGCAGAACCATTTCCGTGCCGGTGAGAGGACCGGAATGTATACATGGTTCATCGATTGCCGTCCCCGCTTCTTCTTCACGCCGGGGCAGGTATATCCGGAAGGTCGTGCCCTTTCCCGGCTCGCTTTGTACGTTTATGAAACCGTTGTTCTGCTTCACTATGCCATACACGGTGGCAAGGCCCATCCCGGTGCCCTTTCCCACCTCCTTGGTGGTGAAAAAGGGCTCGAAAATCTGCTCACATGTCTCTTTATCCATCCCGCAGCCATTGTCACTGACCGATAGCAGTACATACTGTCCTGGAACGAAATCTGTGTTTTGAGAGCAATATTCCTTGTCAAATTGCGACTTGCCGGTCTCGATTGTAATCTTGCCGACACCGGATATTGAATCCCGGGCGTTAACAGCGAGGTTGGCCAGAATCTGGTCAATCTGGGCCGGGTCCATTTTCACCTTCCACAGTTTTGCGGCAGGAATCCAGATCAGGTTGATATCTTCGCCGATCAGCTTCCGAAGCATATTGAGCATACCGGCGATGGTATCATTCAGGTCCAGCGCTTTCGGGGCAATGGTTTGCTTTCGGGCAAATGCCAGGAGCTGCCGTACAAGATCAGCTGAACGCCGTGCGGCGTTCATGATTTCCCGAAGATTTGAACTGAGCGGGCTGGATGGGTCGGTCTTCATCAGCGTCATCTGAGAATAGCCGAGGATAATGTTCAGCATGTTGTTGAAATCGTGAGCAACACCTCCGGCGAGCTGACCTATGGCCTCCATCTTCTGTGCCTGGCGATACTGCTCTTCAAGTTTCGCCTTTTCCTCCTCAGCCCTCTTGCGCCCGGTAATGTCCCGGAATGACCAGACGCGGCCGACAATATTATCTTCAATTCTTTGAGGTTGCGAATAGCGCTCGAAAACGCGCCCGTCCGCAAACTCAATCTGGTCGAAACTCGATTCCTCCGGTTGTTCATACAGTTCCCTGACTTTTTCTACAAACTGCTCCGGGTCGGCAAGTTGCATAAGTATATGGTTTATCGCTTTCTCGTCATCACGGCTTATGAGAACTTCGTCCGGGATTTTCCACATTTCTGCGAATTTCTGATTCCATCTTGCAATCTTTCCTTTCCTGTCTACAATCAGAATACCATCTGCGGTGGATTCCAGAGAGGCACTGAGCAGGGAGAGAGATGCTTTCAGCTCTTCCTCCGCCAGCTTTCGCTCGGTGATATCCTTTATGATCCCCTCGGTACCGAGGAAAATGCCGTTCTCATCATAATAGAAATGGGTTGTGAAGGAGGCATTGAATTTGCTCCCGTTTTTTTTCCTCAGCAAGGCTTCGAAATCCCTGACGCCGCCTTCGGCCTTGATCTGAGCCAGAAGCTGCTGACGCCTTTTCGGGTCAGGCCAGACATGATCAAGGGGCAGACCGATCATTTCGTCTATAGAATCATATCCGAACATTCCGGCCCCTGAAGGGCTGCTCATGAGGAGTCGTCCATCGGCATCGGAGCGGTAGAACACGTCCTGAATATTCTCTATCACACTGCGATATATCTTTTCACTCTCCCTCAGTTCCGCCTCAACGCGCTTTTGGTTGGTGATGTCGACAATTAATCCCCGTAAACCTGCCGGCCTGCCGTCACGGATAATTAAAGTTGAATAAATCATGGCCGGGAATCTGCCGCCATCCTTTCTCAAAAGGGTGTATTCGTTCGATCCGGTATTTTCCCCGCTCATACTTCTTTGTAGGTTTTTCAATGCCCGGCCGCGCTCATCGGGAATAACCATTTCCAGCGCATTCAAACCACCTGCAAGGTCTTCCCTGGTATATCCGAAGCGATCGAAGGCATTACGGTTCACAAAGGTCAGAGTGCCCTGTATATCCGTTTCGTAAACGGTTTCAGGTAACAATTCAGCCAGCTCCCTGAATCGCTTCTCGCTCTCAAGCAGCGACACCTCAGCCCTCTTACGATCTGATTCCAAGTGTTCCAGTTCCTGAATTTTCCGCTTTAAGAAGGCAATCTCTTTGAGAAGTTCCTCATTTGTCCTGACTTGGTCGTTCATAAATGCCCCGCTGTAATCACATATGTTGCCGGCAGGATGGAAGGACGGATTGTAAGTATAACAGCCTTAAATTAACCGTTTAAAAATTATCTGATACCCGTCAGGATGTCAAATGGAATATGGCTCATCAGAGGCTCTTTACCATATATAATTAATGGCTTTTCACATCCTGTTCCGAATCGAAGCACCCCGGGCACATCGGGTTTTTGTTGTATTTACGGATTTCGAAAAAAAATTGTAAACGGTATTGCAGTCTGCGCAGTAAAATTCATAATAGGCATAACGTTTGCTCCCTTTAAAAAAAAATCCGAGGTACTCTCTTGCCGGCATATTTTAATAAAATACTGCTTATTGTCAACCCTGTTTGGTATTCTGTTTGAAGCTGGTTTACCATTTATCCGCGCAGGATAGATATTAATATTCAGTACGTTAAAAAGAATAATGTACCGGTAAGAAGTCGTTCTTTGACTATGCCTCTTTTTTAATGTATGTTCATCTGCATTAAAAAATTTTAATTTTATAAAACCGGCATATATTGACGAACTCATAAAAAATCATATGCGAAAGGATTTTAAAAATTCCCAAAAGGCTCATTAAGAGAGCATGTTCGGACTTTTAAATTTTTTTGCAAAAGGAACAAAGGCAATCAGGCATATGGAAACAAATGATGAAAAAAAGGATCCCGATCCGGAATGGGAAAACCGCATATTGTGTCCGGACGGAAACTGCATAGGAGTAATCGGCCCGGACGGACGTTGTAAAGAATGCGGGATACCTTCCGGCATACCCTCCGGCAATCCGGAGGAATGTGCCGGGAGAACCGCGGAAACCGCCGGTGCTGTCCGATCCGGCAGCAATCCGGATCCGGAATCCGAGCCGGGATGGGAAAACCGCAAATTATGCCCGGATGGAAACTGCATAGGAGTAATTGGCCCGGACGGACGCTGTAAAGAATGTGGCAAATAGGGTTGATCCCGCGAACCTGTTATACAAGATACATGCTATGAAAGATGCGGATTCTAAAAGCTCCTCAAAAATTTCTGCATTGATAGTTGCGGCATCAAGCTCTTTTCTCACGCCTTTTACTATATCATCCGTGAATGTAGCCCTTCCTTCAATTGAACGGGAATTTGAGATCAATGCCCTTCTTTTAAGCTGGATTGCGACTTCATACCTTTTATCCGCCGCCATATTCCTCGTGCCGTTCGGAAAGCTCGGTGATATTTACGGAAGAAAGAAGATATTCCGGTACGGCATAATAATCTTCACTCTTTCATCCTTTCTCGCCGCATTTTCAGGCTCAGCCGGCATGCTCATATTCTCCAGAGTCATTCAGGGTCTCGGGAGCGCCATGGTGTTTGCTACCGGGATTGCCATAATCAGTTCCGTTTTTCCTGCCGAAGAGAGGGGCAAGGCTCTCGGCATAACCGTAGCCGCAGTCTATTCCGGTCTCTCATGCGGCCCTTTTTTCGGAGGCTTACTCACACAGCATTTTACGTGGAGAAGTATCTTTATTGTCAACATTCCGCTTGGAATCATAATCATACTTCTCATTTTTTTTAAATTGAAAGGGGAATGGGCCGACGCAAAAGGCGAAAAATTCGATGTCAAGGGCTCGGTAATATACGGCCTTTCACTTATCGCCCTGATGTGCGGGGTTACACTCCTTCCTGCCTTGACCGGCTCTCTTTTAATCGTATCCGGCTTCTCCGGCCTTTTCCTTTTCTTTAAACTGGAAAGAAAAATCAGATACCCTGTCTTTGATGTGAATCTTTTCGGAACAAACAGGGTCTTTGCCTTTTCATGTTTTGCCGCACTTATAAATTACAGTGCGACTTTTTCCGTGACATTCCTTACAAGCCTTTTTCTTCAATATATAAAAGGACTCTCACCGCAAGACGCAGGAATGGTTCTCATGGCCCAGCCGGTTATGATGGCTCTCTTTTCGCCTGTTGCGGGAAGACTTTCGGACAGAATCGAACCGCGCATCATAGCATCAATCGGAATGGCCATAACGGCCTGCGGGCTCATACTGCTTTCGATGATGAGAGAAAGCACCGGCCTTGCAGCGATTGCGGCCTGCCTGATGCTTCTTGGATTCGGGTTTGCCCTTTTCTCTTCCCCCAACATGAATGCAATAATGGGGAGTGTTGAAAAAAGATTCTACGGAATAGCCTCGGGATCGGTCGGCACAATGCGCCTTCTCGGACAGATGTTGAGCATGGGAATTGTAACTCTCATATTTGCAATGTTAATCGGACGTGTTCAGATAACGAGCCAGTACCATCCTGTTTTCGTAACAAGCTTCCGGCTGGCCCTCGTAATTTTCTCAGTGCTCTGCACTGGGGGAATATTCCTCTCACTTTCACGGGGAAAGCTCCACGAGCATTGATGCATTCGGCCGGCGGATCGAGGTTGGCGTTCGCTTATTTAAACGGAATTTTTTCCTGGACGGAATCAGCGCATATTTTTTTATATTTTCCTGTTATCCAGTTAACAAGGTCCGAACAATACCATTTTGAAAACCTGCGGTCGGACGGACCGCCTGCCATATTGGTATAAATAGCATCCGCGGAAAGATCGGTAACCATTCTAAATGAAGGCGCAAAACTTGTCTGCCTTCCGGCACATTCAAATATCTGTCCCTGATTAGGCGTTGCAAGGCTTCCTGTTATTGTAACCGGTCCGCGGTCAAATCCCAAAAATAAAGGGAGCTTTCCGTTAAAAAGTATATTCTTTAATATCAGTTTTCTCGAATCACCCCATTTCTGTGGAGGTTCTTTCAGGGCGCTTTCCGCAGCCTGCAAATAGATATTCTCTCTTTTCCTTCCGCCGAACCAGAATGAATGTTCTGAAAGTAGAATACGATCAAAATTTATATAAAAATCATTGAAGATCCCGGTATGCTCATCAAGATAACAGGCGGCATCCCTGCCGAAACCGTTTTTCCCGAAAACCTCCCGGTAAAGCTCCCTGTAAAACCGGTCAAATAAAGAAGCTCCTCCCGAATCGGCGGAATATTCAATATTCCAGTCTTTGAGTATTTTTGCCTGTCTGGTGTCGGGCAGAAGAGGGGCGAGAATTTTCATGAAAGATTCAGCCTGGATTGAAAACAGGTCAAGCTGCAGTTTATACATGTATTCGCATGTAATTCCGTTCTTTTCCGATAGCAGCCTGCTGATCCGTTCAAAACGGTAAGAGCCCATCCCGACATTGATCGGACTGACCTTCCCAAACTCGTTAAGGTTCTGGTTGGTTGTCACAAAATAACCGTTTTCCGGATTATAACATCTCGGGAGATCTTCCGCTTTTTCAAAACCCTGCCAGTTGTTTTTTTCCTCCCATCCGGGCAGAGGAACAAACCCGCTGACCCCTTCCCGCCTTTTAGGCATAAGGCCTGACATCTGGTACCCTATATTCCCCTTTGAATCGGCAAGGACAAAATTCCATGATGTTTCAACGCGTCCGAGAATATCCATTCCATCTCTTACTGTCCCGGCATCCCACATTTTCACAAAAGTATTATATGTGGCGGCGCCCGAAAAAGCCGGAGCCCACGCCGTAGCAATGTAAAAGCCCTCATCATAAGGATTTCCCTCAAGAACCCCGTGGTCGTTTTCATAAAAAATCACCTTGGCAGAGTCTTTTTTCTTTCGCTTTATTATCTCTTCCCTTTCGGTAAACTTCAGCCACTTTTCAGGTTCGCGCAGGTACGCGCCGTTTTTGCATTGTTCGATCCATGAATCGGTGCTGTCCATAAAAGTGTAGGTAGCTCCCCATGCGAGATCGGTGTTCCTGCCTACAAGGATTGCCGGGACGCCAGGCATAGTTCCGCCCATTGCGTATCTATCTTCTGTTTTCAGAACCATTTCATACCAGACATTAGGAAGCCTGTTTACTTCAAGATGGGGATCGTTTGCGAGGATCGGCCTGCCTGAGGCTGTTTTAATCCCTGAAACAGCCCAGTTGTTGGATGCCATCATAACAGGCGCAGCAATGTTCCAGAGGGATGCCGGAGATACGATTCGTTCCTGGAGTTTAATCTTTTTGACAAGATCAATATCGAGACCCCCCAGGATTCCCGGGAAAAGCTCGTGCAGCCTTTCTTTATCTATTCCCGCCTGGACAAGCTCGATGAGAAATCTTTCCATTTCCCCCTGTGACTGGGCAAGAGTCAGGTAACCTATCATTCTGGAGATAAGAACTGAATCTTCCGTTCGCCAGGGTTCGGGGTTATAACCGAGAAGCTTGAATTCCCATGGAATTTTTTCTGCAAATGCCTTATTCAATCCCTTATTGTATGCATCTGCGACTTCCTTTGCTTCAGGTGAAAATTTGGCTGCTTCTAAAGATGTGGAACCGGCCCAGTTCATTCTTCTGAAGAACTTGTCGATTTCAAGAGTTTCATCACTCGAATCGAGGAGTTCGGATGTCCGTCCCTGGCCGAGAATTCGCATTAAAAGCACCTGCATTCCTCTGTCTTTTCCATGCGCATATCCCATCAGTTCGAAGACTTCATTTTTGCTTTTTCCTTCAACATGGCATACACCGTGTTTATCTCTCCAGATTTTATCCTGTGCGTTCATATCTATTCCTCCCATTCTCTGCGCCGATCTCCTGATCTTAATAATCGATTTTCAAAAAATCTCAAATCCGTTCGTATAATACTTCCAGCCGGTTCATTAAAATTGAACGGTTCTTTGGAAGTCCATAACTATTTTACCGCTTCAAATTGTTATTGATATCCGGCCTGTTGACCAGATAAATGCCAGTACCTACCAGAAGAAGCGCCAGCAGCAGCGAATTTGAAACAGTTTCGTTAAGCAGCAGTCCGCCGGCCAGCACGCCGAAAATCGGCGTAAGAAAAGTAAACGATGCGATGCGTGAAACAAGGTAATGGCGGATGAGCCAGAACCAGACAAGATATGTGATGAATGCAACCCATACAGTCTGGTAGGCAAGGCAAAAAGCAATAAGCGGAGTTATCAGCACAACACCGCGTTCACCAATGGCCAATGACGCTGCCGGCAGAACTAATGCTGAAACGCCAAGCTGATAGAAGAGAGTTTTACCATGTGCAATTCCGGCAAGAGGACCCGCCTTGATCATGACGGTAGCAGCTCCCCATAGGAGAGCCGCTGATGCCAGCATGCTATCCCCTATAAGCATTTTATATGTCGGAAAGCTCAGGGACTCTTTAAATGCTATGACGATTCCGGTAAAAGCACAGCACAGTCCGATGACCTGGAACTTTTTTAAATGTTCGCCGGGTATAAAAAGCTGCGATCCCAGTGCAACAACAAAAGGCGACATGTAAAGAAATATTACGGCGCGTGATGCGTTGGTAAAAACGAGCCCCCAGTAGATAAAAATAAATTCTCCTGCAAACAGAATACCTGCCCCTATCCCCCACCAGAGTGTGCCGTCTTTTTTAAAAAGCGGTTCCCTGCGTACCGCCATCCAGATCCAGACCAGGATCGCAGCGCCTATGGACCTGATGCCGGATTGGAGTATCGGAGAAACTCCCTGGTTGGCGATCTTGATGGTTACCTGCTGCATGCCCCAGCTTGCGCAAAGTATGGTCAGCAATACGATTGCCTTAAGGTCCAGAACCCGGCTCTTTTTTGCCGATTGAGGTTCCGTCATTTTGTTTCCATGCTTTTCTCAGCTTTTCGCGTCCTGAATTTCACAACAAGAAAAATGGTGAACAGAATGCAGCACAGCGAAGCTATTGTCGAGATAATGAGCGGCCATCCCCTGCCGTTTAACAGGAACTGGACTATCGCGTAGAAAAGAGTAAAAGACGCGGCCACGATCCAGATGCACCAGGATCTAAGAGCTATGTCTGCGCTTGATTTTGTTTGAATAAGCTTTATCCACTGGGGCAGGTAAGCCGACAGGGAAATAAATGTCGTTGCAATCTGGCATGCGTTGGCGGTTATAATCACTGAATCCGGTACCATATATTAACCTCCTGATTTTACAATGTTGCTACCAGTTCGGCGATGGCTTTTCCCATCTGCATTGTGGATGCCTTTCCGCCAAGATCAGGAGTTCTGATATTTCTGTCCGCCACCGCTACCTCAACAGCCTTTTCAATCATTTTTGCCGCTTCAGGATATCCAAGATGATTGACCATCAAAGCGCCGGAAAGTATCTGGCCAATGGGGTTTGCGATCCCCCTGCCTGCAATATCGGGAGCCGAACCGTGGACCGGTTCGAACATGGAAGGGAACTTGCGTTCAGGGTTAAGATTGGCAGACGGCGCAATGCCGAGGCTGCCTGCCAGAGCCGGCCCCAGGTCGGAAAGTATGTCCCCGAACAGGTTGCTGCCCACCACTACGTCGAATTTTTCCGGATGATTTACAAACATGGCGGCCAGAGCATCAACGTGGTACTGATCGGTCTTCACATCCTCATACTCTTTTGAGATTCTTTTGAATATCTTATCCCAGTAAGGCATGGTGAAAACAATTCCGTTTGATTTCGTGACGGAGGTAACCTTCTTCTTTTCCCTCTTCCTGGCCAGCTCGAACGCGAATCTCATTATCCTTTCAACGCCCTTGAGGGTGAAAACCGTTTCCTGCACCACGAATTCCTGGTCGGTTCCCTCGTACATTATTCCGCCGATATTTGAATATTCACCCTCGTTATTTTCTCTGACTACGCAGAAATCTATTTTCCCGGGTTCGATATTACGCAGGGGACTTGTAATACCCCTCATGTTTATGACAGGTCTGACGTTTGCATACTGCTGAAAACCCCTTCGAATGGGAATGAGCAGCCCCCAGAGCGACACATGGTCCGGGACGCCGGGATAACCGACTGCGCCGAGGAAAATCGATTCATGCTCTTTCAGTATATCAAGTCCGTTTTTCGGCATCATCTCTCCTGTTGATTTATAATATTCACAACTCCATGGAAAATGTGTCCACTCGAGCCTGAAACCGAACCGCTCGCCCGCGGCATCCAGGACCCGCATTCCCTCTGGTACCACCTCTTTACCGATCCCATCCCCCATTATTACCGCTATCTTATGTTTATTTCCGGTTTGCACTTTTCTCTCTCCTTAAAAAATAGTCTTACCAATATAGTCTCATCACATGCCGGCAGAATTGGTCAGGGCTTTATCCATGAGCCCATTTCGCTAAGGGCATATTTAAACTTCAAGGAAAGGTTGTCAAGACTTTTGGTTATAAAAGCGTCTGTTTGGATTAGTAATCCTGATCAGCGGGAATCATGACGGGTTCTTAAAATCAACTTGACATATAATATATACTTTATATATATACATAGTATATATTAAAATTCATCTTTACCAGGGAGCCTAAATTGATCAGATACGCCATTCTCGGCTTACTTCACTACAAAGATATGCACGGTTATCGCATAAAAGAACATATAGAACAGAATTTCGGCCATATGTGGTCAATCAATTACGGGCAGATATATCCGAATCTCAAAAAATTATATGAGGACGGATTGATCAGCATGACTGAAATGAACCAAACCGGCGAAAAGGGACCCACGCGAAAACTTTACTCCATTACCGGGAAGGGGAAAAAAGAATTTTCCCGCTGGCTGGGGGAATCACCTGAAAAACCGATGCTGCTCCGGGATCCTTTCCTGATGAGATTTGTTTTTTACGGTTTCGGGGATAATGACCGCTTTGTCGAAATTATCGACAACCAGATCAAGCGTTATGAAAATGACCTTAAACGGCGGAGAAAAAATCTTAAGAGATGGGATAAAAACGATCTTTATGTCCGGCTGATCGCGGAGCTCGGTACCAGCCTCAATGAAATGTTCATAACCTGGCTGAAGC
>CAZOEH010000004.1:0-25881 GCA_964578785.1 uncultured Desulfonema sp.
AAGTCAAAAAGGCAGTCGCGATGCCAGAGCGAGGAGCAGGGATGGAAGAAGCCGTTATAGCTGACGGCGAAGCTGTTATCTCCAGCGCTGCACTGGAAGAGACGATTTTCAGCTCCCAGGGAGGGGGTGGATATTTCGAGCGTGCGGCATCTCTTCTCAACGGCTGCCGACCTTTCCGGGTCTGCCTGTTCAATAGCGGTGATTTCTTCCGGGGATAATCTTTCGGCCCGGATTTTCTCGTTTCTCTCTTCATTTCCGTCAAAACGCATTTGGAGAAAAGGGTCAAAGCGAAAGTAATCTCTTGTTCTTTCACGGCAATAACGGGCGATAGCCGGCAATTCATGGACGTTGGAACGAAGAGCCATGGCCTTTAAGTTTACCTTGATTCCGCCTTTAAGCAGAAGGTTCAGGCCTCGTCGGAAGCCTGCGTATGATCCGGGGGTGCAGGTTACCTTTTCATAGGTCTTTCCGGTGATGCCGTATACGGTTATCTCGATGTCGCGCGGCGGATATTTTCTAAACAGATCCACATGCTTATCCGTGATCAGGCATGCGTTGGTAAAAACGGAAACGAGGAGCCCTTTACTTCTCAGAAGCCGGTAAAGCTTGATAAAATCTTTCCGGAGCAACGGCTCGCCTCCGGTTATGACGCACCAGAGTGTCCCGAGGGAGACCGCCTGGTCAGCGATACTGCTGATTTCTTCGAGTGTCAGTTCGTCACGGAGGGCCTTTTTATCTCCGGGAGGAAGGTTTATATAGCAGTGCCGGCAGTTGTTGTTGCAGCGTGCGGTGACTTCCAGATCGAAGGAGAGGGGAAACCGGTTATCCCCGATTTTTTTCCAGAGGGAAAAATCAGGCAGGCGTATGAAGGAAACTAACTCTTTTCGCAAAGAGCGCGCCTCCTTCTGAAATGATCATAAAACGGCATTGCACAGCGCCGTAATACTTCCAGCAGTCCGATGCGGGAAAGAAGGGCAAGCAGAATGCGTTCCGGACCAATCCCCAGCCTTATACTTCTGCCGCCGCGCTCCACCAGTGTCACATGCCCCATGATTGCCCCCCCGGGTATCATTCCATCCGGGTTTCCGGGCAAATTATCACCCTGTATCATCAGGGCGCCGTTATTGCGGTATAATACTCTGTGTATGCAAAGCTGCTTTGTTTCCGGATGGAGGAAGGCCACCACATCGCCGATACCCGGCAGTAAAGAAGAGAGAGGAGATACCGATATAATGTCGCCATCCCTGATAAAGGGAGTCATGCTGAATCCGCCGGCTCTGAATCTGAAGGACATACCTCTTGAAAGCACCTCCTGCATTATTCCAACAAGGACGGTTCCGGGAATGGAGAGGCCGTTTTTCATAATGGCGGGGCGCATATATTCAGGTTGAAGCCGCTTCAACAATCATTCTCCTTTTTAACAGTTCCTCCACTATGCCGGTGACATCTCTTGTGATTTCACCCTGTCCGGCGATGAACTCTTCTTTCAGACCTGCTATAATCTCTTTGACGGTTTTTTTGCCGTCAAGCATATTCCAGATTGCCGTACCTGTTTCATTCATGGAAAAGAGGTCGTCCTCCATATCACCCACTCCCGAGGCAAGGGGAACGATAATCAACATGCCGTCGATTTCCCGTGCAACCACATCATTTGAGTGAGCAAAAACCATTTCAGCTCCGATACTCTTCGTCATACAGTGATTCTCCTTTTCAGGTTATCTATTCTTTCCTCACTCTTCTCTACTTTCCAGGCCACTTCTCCCTTCCTGACCAGTCCCAGAAACAGAGCCTGTGCATGAGCAACCCGACATAAATATTCGACAGGCGTATCGAGTGTGCCATGTTCGGACCATGATTTAGCCGGGCACTGGTCGCACATCGGTTTCAGAAAACAGCGGGCGCAGCGTTCCAGGTACAGCCGGTTTGAGGCGCGCAATTCCCTCAGGCGGGGAAATGCCGACGTTAAAGCTTCTTCCAGCGAGCCTTTTTTGAGGTCATAAGTCAAATCAGGCCGGCGAAGAGCCATGCAGGGCTGTAAATCGCCATAGGCGTCCACGCAGGCAGGCCCGATTCCGCATGTAAAGAGACGGTCATTCGAAGGCGATGCAAATCTGTCGAAGAATTCGGCCATTTCTCTGCGGTAATTTTCCGGATGTCCGGCCAGAACCTCCATGGCTTCATCAGGAGAGACACGCAGTTTATAAATAACACTGTTTTTTGACGCTGAATCCCGCCGCCCCCTCAAGTCAAAGAACATGGAACGGATGGGAGGAATATCTTCCATCCAGGGGATAGTTGCCGCCCAGGCGTTAAATTCCCCGGTCTCATTCTTATTGGGCGGCAATAATGCCCCTTTTACCACGAAAGGGATTTTCCTGTCGAGAAGAGATTGTACGCCGTTCCGGAATCCGGCGTAAGAGCCGGGTACACCGGTTACCGCTTCATATGATTCTTTCTTCATGCCGTAAACGGAAACCTCGATATATTCAAGGGGAGGGATGTCTGCAAGCATATCCGCGATTTGTGATGTTATCAGACGGGCATTGGTAAATATCAGCACTTTAAGACCGAGACGCCTGGCAAAAAGATAGGGGTTCCCCCCCGGTGAAACGAACAGACATAACACCCAGATCTGCGGCCTGGCGGAGGATATACTTCCATCCGTCAGTATCAAGTTCGCGTGAGCGGGAATTGCTGTCTCCTGCGGGCAAATTGATGCTGCAATGAATGCAGGAGTTATTGCATCGTTCAGTAAGCTCCATGTCGAGCTGAGCCGGGGGAGGCATTTTCCCTTTCCAGAGAAGGTGACTGTCCAGGTCCTTTTTTACGACGTATCTTTGATTTTTCATAGGTTGTAACTGCTCAGGTATTTAGGCTGAAGACTGAAGGCTGAAGCCAGGTTAAATTCCCTAAGTTTTGTGTGATCACGCATGATTTTTTCCTTCAGTCTACAGCCTATCTACCTTCAGTCTATCCGTCTGAGTCTTTATCTTCCGAGGAGAAAGAGCAAAGGGCCTGTGTCAGTACATCGCCGACACGGCCGCTCTTGTCAAACCGAAGTTTGTATGCGGGAACTTCCCCGGCAATATTTTCAATCAGAGCCAGAATTTTTTCCCACCAGTCGGCTGTGACGAGGGATTTTACCACGTACTGAACAAGGAGCCGGGCTGTTTCTCTCTGTTTCTTGACCGGTACGAGTCGGTTTACGCCCGCTTTTTCAAGAAAAAGAACGGCTGAAAGCGGGGCTGAAGCAGCTGAAACATCCGCCAGATCCCCGTGGCTCCAGGTGCCGTGGATGCGCAATCCTTCCGGATGGCGACGCACGATTATACGGTCATCACATAGCACCGCCCCCTTTTTTTTCAGCATCTTTGCCGCAGTGGTTTTACCGGCCCCCGAGTGCCCGACCAGGAGGAGTCCTTTCCCGTTTATGACCATTCCGGCTGCATGGAAGAGGCAGGCCCGGCGGTTGGCGAACGCCCTTGCGAGAAGGATCTGATCGGAAGGGAACATTGTAAGTGAATGCAAGTTCCCACGGCGGAAGAGAGCCTTGTTGTTGTAAATACGCCCCCGTGTATGATCCTCGTTGAATACGGCCGCGCAATGAATTGTTTTGTCACTTCTTTGGGGCGCTATACCCAGGTATATCCAGGATCGGTCTTTTCTGTAAATCGCCCAGGGCGCCTGGCGGTAAACTTCTTTGACTGTATTATCAACCGGATCGCCGATCAGACCGTCAACATTCATTTCCTTTAGAGAAAAATGATGGCGCAGTGAGATCATTTCTTCTCCCGGACCGTCTGTCCCGAATTGCTTGAATTTGGGGTCAAGGGTCTTTCCCGTAAACGGGAGGTCGGAATCTACCCTGATGGTTATTCCCGCTATCCTGAAATACCGGCGGTGATGAAGCTGCCAGTTCTCTCTGTATGCCCGCGTTTCATCTGCCAGACGGCAGAGGTACGGCACCTTGGCAGAATATCGCCGGTGTTCCAGATAACCGTATGCGGGACACCACCGGCAATCGGCGCTCTTGTCGCAACTGCCGCAGTTTTTCCTGTACCCGGGGTCGCCATGGACTTTATCTGCCAGAGAAGGAATGAAGTCATCCCATGCCTCCCGGAAACTTCTCTTCCGAAGGTTGCAGCGCAGCGCCGGATCTCTGACAAAAGAGCAGAAAGTCATGCCGCCGTAAGGGTCGATGTGAAAATTCCGGCCCCCTTCGATACAGTCCGCGAAAAGGCGGTCATTTTCCCCCCGGGAAGAACAGGCAGGTTGTTTACCGGTCTTTGCTGCTTCAGCAGTGGTTATAATTTCATCGTCATCCATTGTGTCGGGCGGATAAAGATCGATCACCGAAGCAGGGTCAAGCCTTTGCCGGGATATTTCACGATTTCGGGCAGTGCTTCCGCAGGCTGATAAATAAAGCCACGGTGATCCCATGCGGTATACCGGGCTCAATGAAAGGGCAAGTTTTATCATGGCATCGTACTGATGGTAGTTGCCGCGCATAGGTATCAGCTGCACTATGAATCCGGTTTTTGCCTCCCTTAGATAGGCAAAGCCCCGCATTGTTGCCTCAAACGATCCGTGGGTTCGGGTGATATGATCATGGACTTCTTTTGTCGCCCCGTACAGGGCAACCATTTTCGCCCCTTTTCTTTTCAGCAGGCGCGCGATGGCCGGAGTGATCAGCGTGCCGTTTGTATTAAGAGAATAGGTAAAAGAACTTCGGGTGATCATGTCGAAAATACCGGCAAAATCCTGACGCAGCATCGGCTCACCGCCGGAGATCGACCAGCTGCGGCATCCCATAGCCCGCGCCTCGGCTATAATCCTGCCGAATTCGTCGAATGAAAGCTCATTTTTGCAGGAAGGGTCGTTTGCGGGTATACGGAGCCAGCAGTGGCGGCAACGTAAATTGCAGCGGCAGGTCATATCGATTTCGCCTTCCAGCGGAAGACGGGGAATCTTTCTTTCTTTTATTATTATGTACGGTTGCATGTAGCCGCATGTCGTTGAATATCAAGGAATCAAAACCTGAAGGAGTCTGTTTTCCGGGCAGATCAGAACAGCCTTAAATCAAGAGCACCCATAATTTTCAGTGAGATTAAATCAATCCGGCCGGATGCTTTCCCGGTCAGGAAATTCGCGGGAAAAAGCTTAGGATGTTTTGGAAATAGCAGAGCACTTAGTCAGGTTGCATTTTTTTTTATTTCTTTGTTTCTTGCAACTGTTTATTGTCGCCGCGGAACCGGCCAGCTTGGAGGTCTTGCAACCGGCCAGCACATTTTCCTCCGGCGTTCCCCTGCCCAGAACAATCAGTTGAGGCCGGCTCCATTTTTTCCTGTTATCTTTCATATTTTACCTCCCCGCATACAAATTCTCCTTATTTTGCGAAACCAACTTTCTTACATTCTAAATTATTTCCGGTTGGTGTCAACTTATTTATGCGGAAACCGCGATAAACGGTTTGATTGATATCCTTCATATTTCGCCGTTTTCCTGCCCGATGAATATCATTTCCAATTTCCAGTTCTTCCCGGTTTTTTTGAAAAAGAGCCAGCGGGAAAAGGGCGCGGAAGGATCTTTACCCTGCCAATCCTCCATGCAAAGGACCCGGTTGTCGCCCAGCTTTTCAAGTGTTCGATTATCAAGGCTGGTATTTGGAGAAAAGCGGGATTTTGCCTGTTTTATAAAATCGCAAAATTCACCTTTTTTCAGGAGCCCTGAAGATGTTGGAATCGGAAATGAAGCAACAAGCGATGAGACGGCGGCAAATTTGCCTGCCTGTACTGATTCATCAATAAACTTCAGTATTTTTTCAAAGGTCTTCCGGGGGTCGTTTTCCGGCTTGACAAAACCCCGGCCCCTGAGCTGATGGAAAGATCCGTTTTCAGAAATCAACCAGGTTGTTCTTCCCAGAATCTCAGGGATTTTTAAGGCCGGCGTTTTCTGCAGGTCGCGGGAAAAAGCATCAAAAGCCGATCCGGGAATAAGCACCAGATCCGTATCCGGCCAGCGCTTCAGAGCCTCCTTTCCTGCGGACAGAAAATCGGAGACCATCAATAATCCGCTTACCTTTATGTTCCCGCCATATGAGATGTTTTTTACCGGGAAAACATGGTGTTCATTGGAAACGCTTTTTGCGGCCCGCCCGACCATTCCGGAAATATCCGGATAAGCCGCTTCAGAAGCCAGCCAGACCACCTTGCGGAAAGCTCCTCCAAATGTTTTTAAATTTCCCAGAAGAGTAAAATTCATGATCCGTTTTACCGGCAATCCCAAGGTCTCTGACATGTGCGGCTGCGGAACTACCGGGACCTTCGGAAATTTTTTTTGCATCCGTTTTACAAAATCCTGAAACTCCTCCCACGGGCACTCAATTTTTTTTTTCAGCTCTTCCGGAGTTTTTTTCGAAAACCCGGGCCACCAGAGAAGGATCGATTTCGCTCCATTGTCCGCCAAAAAGCCGAAGGTTTTTTCGAGGTCGTCCCACCCGCAAACTCCGGGTAAAGTAACTATGGTTCCGGTAAAATCGATATGGTATTTCTTTAACAGGCTAAAGGAGGAAAGCGCTATTTTTGCCGGTTTTTCAGTTCTTTGAAAAATCCGCGCCCACAATTTCGGCTGGGTGGAATGCAGGGAAATATTTATTTCTAAAGGACGAAATTGAGCTAATTTCCGAACAAAATGTTCATCAAGCATGGAGGCGTTGGTGGTGAAATGGAGGAAGTTGGTAAGGTGTTTTTCGCGAACGAGCGTGAGAATTTCAAAAAACTGCGGATGGAGGAAAGCCTCTCCTTCAGAAATTCGTCCCGGCAGGGAATCGCTCATATGTATTGGACCGTCAAAATTGGCGGAGCCGAGAGAAAGCTGAAGTTTAACATCTTCAATATCCCGGAAAATATTTTGTTTTATCGGAAACGGATTCATGCGGTTGGAACAAAACAGGCAGCGCGCATTGCACACGGCGCTGATCGGTATTTGTTCCTGAGGTTGGCCTGAAGCTATCCATTCCCGGAAAAAAATACTCTCTTCTGTTTGAAAAAGGGTCTTTGAATTTCCCCGATCCATCTCCGGCAGGGCATTTCTGGTTTTCATTCCGAGTCTTTTTGAAATACTCTTATTTTATTGTTCTGAGTAGAGATCCTCTTTGCTGACCGCGGCGGTGACATATAAAACAGGATGCCCCTCCAGTTTGATAATAGTTTCTTCCGGCAACTTCTCTCCATGGCTGTTGAACAGCATTTTGACAGTCGGCTTCAGGGGATGAATCTTGCTGTTCGAAATTACTCTGCCTGTTTCCATGTTGTTGAGCCTGACATAGCTTCCTACAGGGAAAATGCCCATTTCATCGAGAAAGGTCTTTATGAATCTGGCAGGAAAGAGCGTATTCTTTGATGATACCATTTCTTTGACGGAAAAGTACTGCGCAAACGCTTTTCTGTGAGGACGGTTGTGAATCATTGCATCAAATGTATCAGATAGACCTATTATCGTTGCATATTCACATATCGAGTTTTCCTTTAACCCCCCGGGATAACCGCTCCCGTTTTTTCTTTCATGATGTTCAAAAGCGACACGGGAGAGCATCGGATGTTCGGCATGGAACCGGGACAGAATATGTTTCCCTATTTCCGTATGCTTTTTTACTGTATTCAACTCGGTTTCCGTCAGCCTGCTGTTCTTCCTTGTTATGTTTTCCGGTATCTTAAAAAACCCGATGTCGTAGAGGAGTGCTGCGAGTCCCAGTTCAAGGAGTTCTTCTTTTGAATATTTCAGACCTGTTCCGATCTTGAGGGAATATATCAGGACATTTATCAGGTGGGTAATCAGGTAGTCTTCATTGCTGTGTTTGTCGGACGACAGAGTAGTCGATTGATAAAAATTTTCTATCAGATCAGGCGTATTTATTATATTACTTACTATATCAACAGCCTGTTTGATGTCAAAATACTCATTATTAGCTACCCGCTTACGGACCTCTTCAAGATAATAAGTGATGGTTGAGTAAAGTTTTTCAGTGGATTCAGCCTCTTTTTTTTCAGGCATGGCGGAGTTTATATCCGAAGATGTGTCAAATTCCTTTATAGCGCTGAAACGCAACGAGTTATCCGCTTTTCCTTCCTCTTCCCTCTTCTTAACGTCATCCCTTATTATGTCTGAATATTTTACCATGGTTTTACCGCTGTATTTTTTAAATTTTGTGCATTATAAATCTTCGAGTCTTCGCCTGCCGACGATATTAAAATATTATATATTATTATATGACAAAATCTTCATATTCAAGATAAATATTGCTTTTTCCTCTGTTTTTTGATTTAATGATCGGGTAAATAGATTTTACAATCGTATCAAACTTGAGGGCTCCGGGAAAAGTATCAAAGTCGTCACTCCCACTTGAAAGCGGGGGCAGGAACTTATCTAAATAACCGGAATTCCTCTTTTAAGAAAATGACATAAAAGAGAAAATACGCACTTTTATGCAACCGTCAGGTCTGATTGACACTGAAAAGCCTGTCAACAGGCCGTGGTGGAGACTTTACAATAGTATCTGAAGATAATTTTAAGAGGCAGTCGAGATGAATGGAAGTGCAATAAAAATAATTCCGGCACTTTTTTTTACAGTTTTCTCAGCCATATTTCTTTCGTCATGCGCATATGAGGCGAAGGGAATACCTGTGAGGGAATTCAGGCCCACAACGGCATTTGAACAGGCAGAGGCGAAGTATAAAAATGAGATGAAAGAAGAAATCGCAAGGGCGAGCCAGATTAAGGAAAACAGCGTTTTTACCGAAAGACGAGGCGTTCCCGAATATATCATAGGGCCTGGTGATATCCTGACAATTAATCTCCGGGAAGGGGCCAAGGTCAATACGTATGATGCTCTGGTCAGACCGGACGGAAAGATATCTTACTCTTTCATCGATAACCTTACAGTGAGCGGTAACACGGCCGGCGAGGTGACTGAAATCCTGACGGAGGCATTGAAAAAATATATTAGAGAGCCGAGGCTTGAAATAGTCATTAAGGAATATAAGAGCAAAAGCGCTCTTCTCTTCGGCCAGATCAACATCCTGCAGCAGGGTATCTCAGGTCCGGGGAAATATCCTCTGATCGGCAAGACCAGGGTTCTTGATCTCGTAGTAGCCGCCGGCGGCGCAATATCCGGCCAGAATACGGGTAATGCGGATCTGCGCAATGTAGAACTGGTCCGCCGGGGTGAAAGATATACCCTGAACCTTTATAATGCGATGTTCCGGGGAGATGTCAGCGACAACGTCATTCTCGATAGCGGTGATATTGTTACTGTTCCGGAGATGCCTACCTTCGCTGAACGGGTTTATGTTTTCGGACAGGTACAATCGCAGGGAATCCTTAAACTTAAAGATTCCCAGGATCTGCTTACCGCTATCGCTCTTTCAGGCGGGACTACGCCGGTGGCTGTAAAAACCGATGTCAAGATCATAAGAGAATATGAAGAGAGGCAGGGTAATCCGGTTATTTTGTCGGCCGACCTTGACCAGATACTTTTGCAGGGGGATCTGGCTCAAAACATCAGACTAAAGAACGGGGACGTTGTCTACGTGCCGAGAAGCGTAATCGGAGATATCAATGAATTTATAGCTAATATTTCTCCCATGCTCGATTTCATTTACGACCGCCCGAGCGACTTCCGGACAAATTTCCTGAAGGATCAGAGTAAATTGAGAATACGATGGTAAACGAAGGGGGATTTTAGCTATGCCTGTGGCCTATGACCTGAACTTGCGCGAATACTGGCGAACGATCCGCAGACGCAAAGTTATCATCATCTTTACGATATTCATGATGACCCTCTTCAGCTTCATATTCTCTGTCCTGGGTCGCCCGACTCCTATTTACAAAACCAGTGCCAGTGTCAAGGTTGAAAAATCGGATTCTATGACCGGGCTGTTTATCCAGACCGTTTCCTATTCGACCACTGACTACATGGAAACCCAGACGGCTATGATAAAGAGCTACTTCATCATGGAACTGGTGGCCAAGAAAATGGGATTGATACCTTCCGGGATATCCTCAGACGAGGTGCGCCGTAATCCCGGGTACCTGTCAGCAATTCTCATGCTGAAGGGGAAGGTGGAGACGGAACAGGAAGGGAACAGCGATATTATCAACATAATTGTTGCTTCCGAAGATCCGAAACAGGCTCAGCTTATCGCCAACACAGTGGCTCAGATATTCAAGGAACAGCACGCTCTCAATCTGAACAGCCGCATCATCGAAGCCAAGAATTTCATCGAGAGTCAGGTTATAGTGACTAAAGATAAGCTGCAAAAGGCGGAAGATGCTGTAAAGGTGTTCAGAGAAACCAATCGCATGATTTCTCTGGACTCCCAATCATCAGGCCTTGTAGCTCAGTTTGCAGATCTGCAGACTAAAAAACTTCATGATCATACAACCTACGGCAAGATCAGCGAAATTCTGAATGTTCTCTCCCGGGCCGAAAAAAGCCCCCTCTCCTCCAAGACGATTTTTTATTTCGAAGAAGCTTCAGCGCCTTACAAAAGCCTGAACGACCGGCTCGTACAGCTGATGCTGGACCGTGATATCATGCTTATAACCTATACCGAGCATTTTCCTCAGGTTATAGAGATCAGAAAGCAGATCCACGAAATAATCACCAGTATGAAGTCTCACCTGAATACCCAGCAGAAGAGCCTCTCTCAGGAAATGAGCATGACGGAAAATCAGCTCAACACCCTAGATGATCAGCTCAAATCTCTGCCGGCGCAAGGCCTGGAGCTGGCCCGCCTGGAAAGAGAAGTGGATGTCAACAAGGAAATCTACACCATGCTGGAAAAGCAGTATCAGGAATCTCTCATTCAGAATGCTGAGAAAATAGAGGAAGTTCAGATTGTCAAGCCGGCGCTTGAGCCGTCCTCTCCCATCAATCCGCCAAAGACCGTAGCAACCACGAGCCTTGGTTTTATCATCGGAATCATTCTCAGCATCGTTTTTGCCTTCCTTATTGAGACCTTTGATACATCCATGGGCGCTGCTGAGGACGTAGAGCAATTCCTCGGAACCCATGTCCTCGGCATCATTCCCCATGTCGATTTCGATGAGTTGAAGGCGATATTACAGGAAAAATCGGCGAATATTATTGATGATGAAAGGCTGTCGCGTATTGCCCAGCTGATCTCTCACTTCGCTCCTAAAACCACTCCGGCGGAGGGTTACCGGGCTCTGCGGACCAACATAAATTTCGTAAAACTGGAAAAAAACATCAAGACGATCGTCTTCACAAGTTCCGCGCCCCAGGAGGGGAAGACCACTGTCTCCGTCAACCTGGCCATTGCCATGGCCCAGATGGGTAAAAAAGTTCTTCTCGTTGACGGGGACTTTCGCCGTCCTGTGATATCCAAGATATTTGGTATCCAGTCCGTTCCGGGTCTGACAGACGTAATCCTCGGTAATTACGAGTGGCGAAGGGTTGTGCGCTCAATCACAGACATCATAATGGGCAAGATGACAATGGAGGAGATCATGGTTACTCCCGGCCTTGATAATCTCTACATTATGACCTGCGGAACGATCGCTCCCAATCCTGCCGAACTTATAAGCACCCGCGTCAATTCGGATTTTATTAAAGAATCGCATGAAGAATATGACTTCGTGATAATCGATGCGCCGCCCATTCTGGCTGCCACCGATGCGGCGATCTGGGGTACAAAGGCTGACGGAGTTATCATCGTTTATAAGGTCGGCACGATAGCGCGTGGAGCATTGAAGCGTGCCAAGGCCCAGGTCGATAATGTCAAGGCGAGACTCATCGGTGTTGTCTTAAACGGCCTTAAAGCGGAAATCAGCCCGGATTTTGAGTTTCACGATAAGTATTATTATTATTACGGAAGTGAACACGAGAGAAAAATTCCTCTTGGAGAAAAGCTCGGCTCCCTGCCTGAACGGATAGAAAAATATGTTAAGAATTTTCCCGAGAAGCTGAAAGATTTCATGAAGGGAAAAGAAAAGCGGAAACCCGGCATCAAGATCAAGTCAGGTGGTTTTAAAATCGTTGTTCTTCTGCTGGCGGTTGCTTTGCTGGCTGCAGGAGTTTATTACTCCGGTGTGATAAACAGGGCGAGCCCGAATCCGGTCAGGCCGGGTAATGTAGCCAGGATGAAGGTTCAAACCGCACCCGTACCTGTACGGCCGGAATCTTCAGTCAGCCCTGGTTCTGAAGCACCGGAGCCCCGGCAGATCGAATCAGCAATTTCAGCAGTTGAACCTTCTGCACCGGTACCGCAGGCCCGTTCCTATGGCATCAAGGTGAGTTACACGCAGGATATCCGCACGGCAGAAGATGCTGCAAACGCATTAAAAGCGCAGGGCCATGAAGCCTACATAGCAAAGGTCGATCTGAAAGAGAAAGGCATCTGGTACCGGATCTTTGTCGGCCCGTTTGCTTCCGAAAAAGAAGCAAGGGCCTATATCAGGGAGAAAAAGCTGGCCGCCGATTATCCGGGCTGGATGATTTATAAAGACACCGAGATTGTTGCGAGAGGTTACGGGAAAAAGTGATTAGAGCCACTAAGTCACTAAGGCACAAATTATAATATCCAAAGAGATAGACTGAAGGCAGAAGGCTTTTAGGAATAAACCGTGCGTGATCACACAAAGCTTCGGGCGTTTGAGTTGGCTGATGAAGTAGCAATATTGGCTTATCAGGTAACCGCGGTGTTTCCAAAAGAAGAGTTGTTTGGTTTGACAGCTCAAATGCGGCGGGCAGCAGTTTCAGTTCCTTCTAATATCGTGGAAGGTTGCGCTCGTGACGGTGAAGCAGATTATCTTAGATTTCTCAATATAGCCTTCGGGTCATTGAGGGAACTGCATTATCAACTGAATTTGTCGAAGCGTTTGGGTTTTATGAGCGTTCAGAATTCATCACTGATTGAACCAAAGGTATTGGAAACGGAGAAGGTGTTGAATGGCTTGATTCGTGCTTTGCGAGATGGCTTATAGCCTTCAGTCTTTAGCCTTAATGCCTGAGTGATAAACAATGCTTTTCTTTAAACGAAGAAAAATAAAAAAGAGAAAGTCCGGGACACCTATCAAGTGGTTTGTAATAATATCCATAGTGGTGACCATCATGGCCGCGGTGCTTGGTGTAAAAGGCGGCGTGATTGATTACATTGAGGACTACTTCGGTTATAAAGACAATTCATACGTACCTGTGGATCTCGTACATAGAACCGAGGAGATTGAAAAAAAGAACGTCAAATAATCACATAATCGCTATGATCAGAAAGAACAATGCTCAGGTGGATAGACTGAAGGAGTTTAGACTGTAGGAGAAAGAAGAATTGAATGTTCCCGAACGAGACTAACGGCCTCCAGCCTTCAAACCTGAGTATATAATCAACACAGGCCATAATGTTTAATAAAGCTGAACCGGATATCAGAACCATTCTCCCTTTTATAGCGATTATCGTGTTGACCCTCGTGGGGGGGATGTTTCTTACCAAGATAACTATCGGGATCGCTTTCGCTGCCGTCGGAGCTATTATTCTCGCATTGATCTGCTTCATGAATCCGGAGCTCGGCCTCTATATCCTCATAGGCGCCATGCTCCTGGGACCGCAATTCGGTGTCGGAGGCGCAGCCGGAGAAGGCGTCCGCAGCCGGGGCACGACGCTGCGGCTGGACGATTTTCTCCTGCTTATCATAGGCTTCAGCTGGTTTTTGAGCACGGCCGTAAATAAAGAGCGGGGACTGTTTCTCAAGACTCCACTGAACCGGTATATCGCCTTCTATTTCCTTGCCTGTCTTGTAGCCACCCTTATCGGATACATGATGGGGCGGGTGAAGGGGCCGGCAGGGGTTTTTTTCGTCCTCAAATACTTCGAATATTATATAGTCTATTTTATGGCTGTTAATTACCTGAAAGAAAAAAAGCAGATGGAACGCCTGGTTTGGGCGATTCTGATCGTCTGCATGATTGTCTGCGCCATCTCCATTTATCAGATACCATCCGGTGTCCGTGTTTCAGCGCCTTTTGAAGGGGAAGTAGGCGAGCCGAATACCCTGGGCGGTTATTTGGTGCTCATACTTTCTCTCGTTTTAGGACTTTTATTCAACAACTACGGCTCAAAAAACCAGAAATACTTCCTCGTGGGACTCGTGTTTTTCATTCTTATTACTCTTGCAGCAACACTTTCCAGGAGCTCCTGGCTGGCCCTGGGACCAATGCTGCTGGCTCTGATCTGGTTCAGCAAAAGAAAATTTGTCGTTATCATACCATTGGTATTTCTGGTACTTCTGTCTGCTTTTCTGTTGCCGTCAGGAGTTAAAGATAGAGCGATGTACACCTTCTTTCAGCCGAAAGAAGAAGGTCAGCTGGTAGTCGGAGGCGTGCGTGTTGATACTTCCACATCCGCCCGTCTGGTATCGTGGAAAAACGTGTTAACAAGAGATTTCATAGAACAGCCGGTTATAGGATACGGCGTCACGGGATATTCTTTCATCGATGCCCAATATCCCCGTGTTCTTGCTGAGACCGGCCTCTTGGGATTATTTTTTTTCATAGCCCTGCTGACAGCAATTTACAGAAACGCCCTCCGGTCCTGGCGGCATGCGGATGATCCTTTTTATCTCGGTGTTTCCACCGGCTTTCTGGCCGGGTTTTTTGCAATGCTTACCCATGCAATCGGGGCAAATACCTTTATCATTGTCCGTATTATGGAGCCCTTCTGGTTTTTAACGGCGATAGTGATTATGATTCCCCAGATCGGGTCGTCTCTCAGACCGGATACTTCAGAAACAGAGAAAAATTTTGCTCGCCTTTAGAAAAGGAATAAGCGATAATATCCGACAAGCGAGCAAGGAATGAAAATTTTGGCAAATGAGAATTGTTGTATTGATCTATACTTATCTTTGAAAAGTAGTTAGGTAAATGGATATCAAAGAGATAGAATTATTTTGGATTTCTGAAAATGTCGAATACGCAGAAAAACAAAAAACAGCGATCAAGGAAATATATCAATGGTTACAAGAACAAAGAACATAGAAAATGACGTTAATCTTTTTATTAATGAGCTGAAAAAAAATATAGAGTCCAGGCTGCCTATATTTATGGATCGCATTCAAGAGGAAATGTCAGTGTTTGGAGCGATATCGATGTGGCAGTGATTTCGCCTGATTTTTCCGATGATTTATTCGAAGAAAGATTGAAACTCATGAAAATGGCAGCGAATATTGATGACCGTATTGAGCCTCATCCCTTTAGAGTGGAGGACGTTGATAGTAGTAATCCACTGGCAAGGGAGATTCAGAAATATGGTATTTTAGTATCCTGACGGCAGGCGAATTGTGACTACTCTCGTAGTCAGTCTGAAGCTCTTTAGACTGAAGCGTGAAGGGATCAGAAGAGCGCGATTGTCGCACCGCTCTATTCCCGTTTTCCTCTAACAGTCTTCAGCCTATTTACCTTAGCAGCTACGCTGAATTGATTGCAGAAACGGACAGAATTTCACCCTGAACATGAAATGGTGTGATAAAGATAGTTATTTATTATGGTTATCTATGAGTATATTATTTGGATCATTGTTTCCAAATGTAATCCAGGAAGCGGAGCCATATGATAAGAGAGTTTTTCGTAAGAAATGTGATGTGGGATATGCCGAAAAATAAAAACAGATATTGGTTAAAATAATAATGAAAATTGAAACTGAATCGTGTGAAAGAATAATCAAATTGATTGATCGCTTAAATCCAAAGTTTATATTATAGAAGATATGGATTCCATCTCTCCAAAGATCGATACATTACTGAAAAATAATATGTCAGCCATAATTGGGCAACATAAACATTTGTTCTGGTGGGTGCCCGAAAACAAGCTAACGCAACTCAGCATTGACGCTGTTGTTGAGGCCGTGCTTAACAATGGTGATGAAAGGGCTGTGCGGCATATTTTTGATATTCTTGGAGTGGAAAAAGTAGCTGAAATTTTTTATCGACAGACATCAGGCAAACGAATCAATTACCGGCCCCGAACGATCAATTTCTTCCGGAGTTATTTTCAACGGCATGCACAAAGAAATTTTAACGACAACACAGATTGATCTTCTGCCCCTGATCAGAGAATTCTCTTCGGATTATTATCTTGTCGGCGGTACCGCTATGGCTTTGTATCTTGGACATCGGCGTTCCATTGATTTTGATCTGTTCACACCTTCTATGATTAATAAGCAATCCATTAAAAGAAAGATCGATCTTCATCGTTATCCTGTTGATCAGATTCTTTTTGAGGATTCAGAGCAAATTCATTTCATAATTAACAGTGTTAAAATTACATTCTATGCTTTTCCTTATCCAATAAATGCTGTTGTAGACTTTGAACAAATAATCAAGATTCCGGATTTGTTAACTCTATCTGCCATGAAGGCATATGCTCTTGGCGGAAGAGCAAAGTGGAAAGACTACGTAGATCTATATTTTATACTGCGTGAGAAGTTTTCGCTCCGGCAGATTTCTCATCAGGCAAAGAATATTTTCGGCGCATATTATAATGAGAAACTATTCCGGGAGCAAATTTGCTATTTTAGGGATGTTGATTATTCAGAAAGCGTCGATTTTGTATCAACATTTGTTGACGATGATGAAATTAAGAAATTTTTGACAGATATAGCAACAACAGCTTTTTGACATGAAGCCTATGAAGAACATCCTATGACGAACAAAAATGAATATGATTTTCTGACTGTTATTGAACCAAGGAAATATTCGATCAGATTTCGGGGAAAGGAAATCTGGCAGTACCGCGAGCTTTTGCGTTTTCTTGTCGTCAGAGATATCAAGGTTCGGTATAAGCAGACCTTGCTGGGTGGGCTTTGGGCAATACTGCAACCTTTCATGAGCATGATAGTCTTCACAATATTTTTCGGCATGCTGGCAAAAATTCCTTCGGATAACATGCCCTATCCCCTCTTCGTTTACACGGCGCTTCTTCCCTGGCAGTTTTTCAGCAACGGCATCGGAAATGCCGGAAACAGTCTTGTTGCAAACAGCAATTTGATTTCCAAGGTCTATTTCCCCAGGATCATCATCCCTGCGGCCTCTCTCGGTGCCGGGTTGCTTGACTTTGCCGTAGCGTTTTCAATCCTTATCATTATGATGCTTTATTATGGAATCTTTCCGGGAGCGGGCCTTTTGTTACTGCCTTTTTTAATGCTGATGATAGCGATTACGGCTCTTGGCGTCGGTATGATACTTTCGGCCTTGAATGTTGCTTACAGAGACTTTCGGTACGTCATTCCGTTTCTTGTACAATTCTGGCTTTTTGCGACTCCCGTGATCTACCCGGCCAGTATAGTGCCGGAAAATTGGCGCTGGTTGATCAATTTGAATCCCATGGCAGGTCTCATCACGGCTTTCCGCTCCTCTCTTCTGAACACATCCATCTTGTGGAGCGACCTTTTTATTTCTTCTGCTGTGAGTGTTTCCTTGTTCATCATGGGGATTTTGTATTTTGCTCGAATGGAGAGGCATTTCGCCGATATAATTTGAAAGCTGAGGGCAGAGAGCGTAGAGCTGAGAGCAGAGAGCTGAGAGCGGAAGGCGGAGAGTGTAGAACTGAGAGCGGAGAGTGTAGAGGGTAAAATAAAGAATCGAGTTTGAGAGGAATGGGGAATTATTCGTTTAGATTTGAAAACCTGGAGATATGGAAAAGAGCTATTGATATTGGAAGAAGATTGTTCGATATCGCTAACGAACTGGAAACTAAGCGCTTATATCGATTTGCAGAACAACTTAGAGGGGCCGGATTGTCTATATCAAATAATATTGCTGAAGGATCTGGATCTCACTCTAAAAAAGAGTTTGTCCAATTTCTAAATATCGCCCGCAGATCTACTTTTGAAAATGCGAATATGATTATACTGTTTCAAATGGAAGGTTTAATATCTAATGAGGTAAAAAACCAACTTTTATCCGACCTTGATGAACTATGTAGAATGATATCCGGATTTATTAAATCTTTAAAATGAAAGGACAGAGCTATGAACAAGCAAAGAGCAAAGAGTGTATAGCGTAGAGGTTGGAACAAAGGGATGCAAAATCATTCCAATCTTGATACTCTTTGCTCCATACTCTCTGCCTTCTACCCGTTGCTCCGCGCTCTCTGCTCAAAGCTCTCCGCCCTATGCTCTTTGCCCCATGTTAATAGAGGTGAAGTTTGACTGAACCAATAATAAAAGTTGAAAATCTGGGCAAACTCTACCGTATCGGTTCGGCCAGAGAACAAAATAAAACCTTCCGCGAAACCCTCGTTGATGCTGCCAAAGCTCCCTTCCTGCGTGTGCAGGAAGCATGGCGCAAAGGCTCTCACTCCCAGCCCCAAGCTCCCAGCTCTCCGCTTGCCGAAGGCATCTCTCCGCTCTCTGCTCCAAGCCCCATGCCATCATCGCAAAGCGATGATACCATCTGGGCTTTGAAGAACGTCTCTTTTGATGTCAAACGCGGTGAAGTTGTGGGCGTTATCGGCCGAAACGGCGCCGGTAAAAGCACCCTTTTAAAAATTCTTTCCCGGATCACCGAACCGACGGAAGGCAGAGTAGTCCTGCACGGGCGTGTCGGATCTCTTCTGGAAGTAGGCACCGGTTTTCATTCCGAACTGACCGGTGAGGAAAACATCTATTTAAGCGGAACAATCCTCGGTATGACGAGCAGAGAAATCAGCAGTAAATTTGACGAAATAGTTTCTTTTGCTGAAATGAGAAAGTTTATCAATACGCCCGTGAAATATTATTCCAGCGGCATGTACATGCGCCTGGCCTTTGCCGTTGCGGCCCATCTGGAACCCGAGATTCTCCTGGTGGATGAGGTCCTGGCTGTCGGTGATGCCGACTTCCAGAAAAAATGCCTGGGAAAGATGAAAGACGTTGCGAATGAAGGCCGGACTATTTTGTTTGTAAGTCATAATATGGCTGCTGTTCAGTCGCTGTGTAAAAAGGCTTTTCTGCTTGAGTCCGGATCTGTCGCACAGTCGGGCGATTCGAAAACCGTGGTTTCCGGTTACTTGTCAAGCTCAGGGAAGATAACCTCTGCAATGGTATGGAGTGATAAAACAGCGCCGGGGAATGAGGAGATTATCCTTAAGTCCATCAGCGCCTATGCGGATGCCGAAAATTACAGCGGCGTTTATCAGAGCCGGAAAGACATTTTTATCGAAATGAAGTTTATGGCAAACAAAAGCCACTCGGCGCTCTGTATAGGGTTTGACCTGGTAAGCGCACAGGGTGAAACCGTCTTAAGGAGCTATCATACCGATATGCCGCCGGAGAAATGGCCGGAGGTAAAACAGGGAGAAAATGTCTGGCGCTGCATGATCCCGGGCGGTCTATTGAATGCGGGTCATTTCAATCTTTGTCCGAGAATAGGAATGCACAATATGTACTGGATTGTGAATACAGACGCGGTCGCTCAATTCGAAGTGATACTGGATCATGGTGTTTCCCCGTTCTGGAGTTCTCTGAACAGCCAGAACCGCCCCGGCATCATCGCCCCCATCTTAACCTGGGAGCTTATAAAATGATGCGGAGATGAAAATGAACGGAGACTCTTTTCGAATAAGCCGTTTCTTCAGGCACATTTACCAGGGCACACTACCGGAACGAATCAGAGAAGAATGGCGCGCATACACAAGGCGCAGGCGCGCGGCGTGGTGGCTTCAACAGACAGGCAAAGGAGAATATCTCACATTTAAACTCCAATCCGGTCTGAAAATGCTTCTTTATTTCGACAGCAGGCTCAGTCAGGAAATATATTGCGGTTATTTCGAATGGAAGGAGCGTCAATTCCTCAACGATTTTTTGAGAGATGGTGAAATCTTTGTCGATATCGGCGCTAATATAGGATTATTCACACTGATCGCTTCTCATAAAACAGGCAAAAACGGTCAGGTATACTCTTTTGAACCCTGCTCCAGGACATACCTGCGTCTGGTAAAGAATATCGAATTAAACGGGATGAACAATACGAAATGCTTTCAGATCGCCCTGTCCGGCCATACCGGACAGGTTGAAATGAATGTATCTCTGGATGGGTATGATGCATGGAATTCCATTGCGCAACCGACTGCGGGAAGCTCTTTTGCCGTAGAGACGGTTCAATCGGTGAGTTGGGATGATTTTGCTCATGAGCATAATCTTATGGGACGCGTGAACCTGATGAAAATAGATGTCGAAGGATGGGAAAGTCATGTTCTATCCGGCGGGTGCGAGTGTTTTGGCAGGAAAGACGCGCCGGTCCTGCAAATCGAATTTACAGATGAGGCCAGTCGATCCGCAGGAACTTCATGCCAGTCCCTTTATCGCCAGCTCGAAGAATTCGGTTACAGGATGTTTATCTATGAAGAAAAATCCAAACGTCTCATACCTGATCCTATTCGTACCAGTTATCCGTACCTCAATTTATTTGCCGTCAAAAATCCCGAAGAAATCAATATAAAGCTTAAAAAAAGAAATTTTCCGTCATAGAAAAAATATGCCCCGGCTGATGTTTCTGGATAAAATAAAAGAGCTTTTGAAACGAACCGCCCGAAACCATGGGTTTGTTGTGCAAAGGTATAATCCCCGTGAACCGTTGCTGCGATGCACATTAAATGGTTCAATGAGCGCAGCCCGTGGAGCAGGGTTTACCCCGAAAACGGTTATTGATGTCGGCGCCGCCCGGGGCTGTTGGTCTGCCGAAGTTTCGTCCATCTGGCCGGATGCACGTTATATACTGATAGATCCGCTTGAAGAAAATTGTCGGGAGCTTGACCGTGTATGCAAAAAGCTGAAGAATGCGGATTTCAGGATTACCGCGATTACAGACCATTCCGGCGAAATAAGAATAAATGTCCATCCCGATCTGGAAGGTTCAACCATATTCATGGAGCGGGAAGAGAATATAAACGGGGTTCAGCGGGAAGTAAATTCCATGACCCTGGATGATCTTCATGCCGAAATGGGGTTCGAGACCCCCGTTTTATTAAAAGCTGATGTGCAGGGCGCGGAAATGCAGGTTCTGACGGGTGCTGCGAAGTCATGGCCTCTCTTTGATATGATTATTCTGGAGGTTCTGCTGTTTGACATTTATCAGGGCAATAATCCGCAACTGCACGACGTCATTTGTTATTTGGAATCAAAAGGTTTTGTGGCATGGGATATATACGGGATGGGTTACCGGATGCTGGATGATGCCTTGTGCCAGATCGATGTGGTCTTTGTCCGGGAAGACGGCATATTCCGTAAAGTACATAAGTATGCGACTGAAGAGCAACGACTGGTTCAATTAGAAGCTATAAAAAGCGCCAATCCGAAAAGGTTTAAACAGGTCTGATTTTTTAACTTGAATTTTATGAAACCATTGCCGACAATAAGTATTGTGACGCCTTCGTACAATCAGGGCGCGTATCTGGAGCAAACGATAAAATCGGTTCTCGACCAGAATTACAGCGGGCTGGAATATGTAATTATCGACGGAGGATCATCCGATAACAGCGTTGATATCCTCAAACGTTACCGGGACCAATTATCATACTGGTGCAGCGAACCCGATTCCGGGCACGCAGACGGCATTAATAAAGGCTTCGCACAAACTCACGCCGAGATCATGGGATGGCTCAATAGTTCGGACGTCTATTATCCATGGACATTAAAAACAGTCGCCCGGATATTCAACGATCTTCCGGAAGTAAAATGGATCTCAGGCATACCGACCAATATATACGATGGCGCAGCTCCCGATAAAGTTCAGTCTGATTTCAGAAATAAATATGATTTTCTTTCCGGCCATTATAACTGGCTGCAGCAGGAATCGATTTTCTGGAGGCGGGAGTTATGGGATGAAGCGGGGGGGCAATTGAATACCAATCTCAAATATGCCTGCGACTTTGAATTATGGCTCAGGTTTTTTCAGAAAACTTCATTGAGCTATGTTAATACGATTCTCGCCGGGTTCCGGACGCATGAGAATCAACGCGGCAGCAACGCAATAGATTCCTACCGGGCCGAGGCCGCTGAAGCCTTTCGGGGATTTTGGAGTTCTTTCGGATATAAGGATCATTTATATGCCAACTTCATCAGACTCACAAACGGCAAAGCCGGCCGGTTATTCAGGGCATACCTGAAGAATTCGGGTCTTCTCAAGTGGTACGGTTACGATCGGGTATTTTTTGATTTTCAGGAAAAACGATGGTCATTCTCTCCAGGTTCCGTATCGGATCTGTTCTAGTATAAAATAATAGCATTTGCAGTTACAGATGAAGAAGAAAGAGAGCCGGATATTGATTGACAGAAACTATCTCGTCACTATGCGCCGGAAAAGGGGAATGCATGCCGACGTCTATGATGATTTTGAAAAAGATATTATAAAATACACAGGATGGAAAGCCGTCAGTGGTTCCGTGAATATCCTTGAGAGGATATTTGAAAAATATTTTTTACCCCGGCTGAAATACCGCACATTCCCTTTTGACCTTCCCGGTATGAATCGCAGCAAGATTATCTTCTCGTCCCTATCCGGCATCGAATATATAAAAATATTCCATCGCTACATATTTAAGTCGAAACTCAAGGTCATCTATCAATTCGACTCGTGGACTCATGACAATGTCGTCAACGAAAATGCCTTCCGGTCATTTAAAATCAACATAGTTTTTTTTTCCATCAAAAAGGCGGCGGAGTATTTTAACTCCCTGAAGATTCCGGACTTTAAGGCTTATTGGATGCCTGAAGCCGTTAACTGCGCCAGTTGCCGCCGGCGTGATTACGGAGAGAAAGATATCGATATTCTGCAATACGGCAGGCGCTGGGAGTGGCTGCATGAACAACTGCTCCCTTTTTGCAGATCCAATGCAATCAATTATCAATACCCGGTAGATAACGGCAATGCCAAAATTCAATTTAAAGACCGGGAAGCACTTCTGGAGGGATTGTCAAAAACCAGGATCGCCATATGTGTTCCCAGGAAAATCACACATCCTGAAGTATATGATCTCTCCACGGTGACCTCGAGATATTTTGAGTGTATGGCTTCAAAATGTCTTATCCTCGGACATGCGCCGCCGGATCTCATCGACCTGTTTGGATATAATCCGGTGGTGGAAGCGGATTATTCAGACCCAACAGGCCAGTTGAAATATCTGCTTGATCATTATATCGATTTTGTTCCGCTGATAGAAAAAAATTATAAGATTACCGAAGAAAGACATCAATGGAAAAACAGAATCGATGATATTAAGAATATACTGGATGAAAATATCGGTTTCAGAGGGACCCCGTGAAGATCCTCTCAAGCGGTCATCATAATCCCCATTTTTTCACCATTACCGAATATATTGAATCGGCTATCAGAAACCTGGGTCATGATGTATCCGTCTTTGAAGACCGGCAGCATGTCATTCCGGGCAGGATCCGGGCCCGGTCTGCATTACTGCACCGGCTGGATCTTAAAATCATAAACCGGAAACTCCTGGCGCTGGCCGACTCCTCCAAGCCGGAGATAGCAATAATAACAGGTGGTAACAGAATATTAGCGGAAACCATTAGCCGCTTAAAAAGATTGGGTATCATAACAGTGTTATGGACCACCGATCCGGCTCCATATTTTGAACCATTGGCCACAGAGGCCGCGTCTTACGATTACATCTTCTGCCAGGGCACGGAAGCGGTTGAAATCTTTGCACATGCCGGAATCAGAGGCGCCCGATGGCTTCCGATGGCCTGTGCTCCTGATTATCATCATCCGGTTGAATGTACTTCGGCGGAGAGGAAAAAATACGGCAGCGATATAGTTTTTGTCGGGTCCTATTATCCTGATCGCGCGGCGCTTTTTGAAAAACTAGTGGATTTCAATATCGCCGTATGGGGGCCGGGATGGGGCGCGCTTGACCGCAACTCGCCTCTTCGCCGATGCATCCGTGGTGCGCATACGACACCCGATGAGTGGTTGAAAATATACAGCTCAAGCAAAATTATCCTGGCTACCCATTATAAGGACCCGCATAACAGACTCCCCGTTTATCAGGCCAGTCCCCGTATCTTTGAGGCTCTGGCATGCAGGGCATTCGTACTGTGTGACGATCAAAGGGATGTGTTTTCACTGTTTAGGGATGGTGAAGATCTGGTCAGATTTTTTGACCTCTCTGATCTTGTGAACAAATCAAAGCACTATCTGGCGCATCCTGAGGAAAGAGATAAGATCGCCGGAAAGGGAAACAGCAGCGTCCTGAAAAATCACACCTATGTCCACCGGATAAGGGAACTACTCTCAAAGATCGGCAACAGGGCATGAAAAGCAGTCAGGCAAAAAAAATTCTGCATATCGTCGAAGACTTACAGATCGGCGGCCTTGAAAAGATATTGGCGTCGATCGTTCTGTCTCTCGATCCGTCGAAATACGACCCGCAGGTCTGGTGCCTGACTATGGGAGGGCAGGTTGCGGATGAATTGATCAAACGGGGGATTTCCGTTCGGATTCTTGGCCTGAACGGCTATTACAATCTCCTGCGGATTGCGGCACTCGCCCGGATGATGAAGAAGGAGAAATTTCATATCATCCATACACATGGTTATTTCGCCGGTACATTTGGCAGGCTTGCGGCAATCCTGGCCGGTGTTCCTGTCATAATCGCCCATATTCACAGCACCTACTATGAGTATGGCAGAAGGAATCTCCTGATTGAGAGATTTCTTTCCTTGTTCACGGACAGGATTATCTGCATTTCTAAAGCGGTGGAAAGGTTCATCACGGTCAACGAGAAGATCCGGAAAGAAAAAACCCGCCTGATTTATAATGCCGTAACGCCGCCTGATAAACTCCTGGACGATCATATGAAAAAAAATATTCGGGCGTCTCTGGGATTGGATGCCGGGGCTGTCGTCATTGCGGTCGTTGCCTCACTCACGGCTAATAAAGGGCATGGAATCTTACTGACCGCCTTCAGGGATATTTTCATGAGCCATCCGTCGGTCAGGTTGCTTATTATCGGCGACGGCCCTTTGCGGGAGCAGATCGAAGCATCGACCCGGCAACTGATGATTGATCAGGCGGTTGTGTTTACGGGAATACGAAAGGATGTCTTCGATTTGCTGCAAATAGCGGATATCTTTGTTTTGCCGACCCAGATTCGCGAAGGCCTCGGAGTTGCGTTGATTGAAGCGATGGCAGTGGGCCTTCCCGTCATCGGAACAAGCATTGGCGGCATACCCGAAGTCATTCAGGAAGGTGTAAATGGATTTCTGGTCTCTCCGGGAAGTACGGAACAGTTGGCTGAAGCCATCAGGATGCTGGTCGACGATCAAGCTCTGAGAACCGGCATGGGTATTCGGGGGAGACAGGTATATGAAGAAAAATTCACCATGTCAAAAATGACAGAACTCGTTGAAACCATGTACGATGAGCTACTATATAAGAAATCGGATAAGAAACCGTATGTCCGGTGAACGGATAAACATATTATATATCTCAAGCTTTGGAACCCTCAAGGGGGGAGGCCAGAAAAGCCTATATCATCTTGTCGCGCGTCTGGATAAAATGAAGTTTCATCCCGTCGTTTTACTTCCGGCCGAAGAGGATTTGGCCCAGAAATTACGGGAATTGAATATTGACGTCGTCATCAGGACATTGCCCCCGGTTATCTCTTTCAATTTATTGCCGGTTTTTAATGCTTTTTTCGGTTTGCTGGGATTGATAAAGAAACACAGGATTGACCTTATACATACCGACGGCCCCCGCAATACTTTTTATGCCGGGCTGGCGGCGCGATTTAAACGCATTCCTCTCATATGGCATGTGCGGGCGTCAAACCGTGACAGGTTCGACAGCATCCTGACCTTCTTTCCGGCAAAGATCATC
>CAZOEH010000005.1:0-3280 GCA_964578785.1 uncultured Desulfonema sp.
TTACCGAATCAGCAAGCCTGGGCAGGATCGAAAAGGTTATAGGCACGCCTATGTCTAAAAATCGCCTTGCACGGGATACGCTGTATCCGATGTCGTCGATTATCAGTGCGATGCGGGCTCCGGTTTGACTATTATTACTTTCTTCAAAGGCAAGGGTTTTCGAAAAAGAATTAAAGCCAAGCAGGCATCCTGCGGTCATGATTGCGCTTTTCCGCAGGAAGCTTCGTCTGTTTATATTTTTATTAAAAAAGGGCATCGGGTATTTTTAATAAATTGTTTCGTAACATACCGGATATGCACATCCTCTGATATAAATTGGAAAAATATATACAAGATATAGGGGTATATGTCAAATAAAAATACCATATATTGTAATAATCGGATTGGCAGGGAAAAAAAATTGTTATAACTTATTGAAATGTAATAATGTTTGAATTGAAATAGAGCTGCGGAAGATATAAAAAAAGCCTCCTGAAATTTTTTCAACAGGAGGCTTTGTCATGATTTTTTTACGGGGCCGTCAACTTTGCTGTATCCAGTTGCTCTCCTTAATCAGCATTGTCGTCGGATCAAGAGAGAGCCCGGTAGCAACGGATTCGGATTTTCCCCCTTTTAAAGCCTTAAGGTATATCTCTTTTCCTTCAGGCTGAATCAATATTACTGTTTCAAAAAGATCTTCAATAGTATTAAGCTGAGCCGGAATAGAATTTGAACCGGGTTTTTCATCCTTGTGTATACGGACAGTAAGCCATGCTTTCAGAGAATGATTTTTTACAAATGATTTCAGGTCGGACAGAGGTTTTCTTTGCGGTTCATCAAAAGGAAGACCGTCTATAAAAATTACATGAGGTTTGAAAATATTCTGCTCCATCAGGTCCGTCAATCTTTCTTCAAGCTTGGGAACGCTGAATCCCTCTACTTCAAATGTCATTATAAACCTGTGCGGAAGCATATTTTCAAATATTTGTTCCTGATCCTCCACGCTGTACTGGGATGCGATGTTGCGGAAAACTTCTTTGTACCATAGACCGACTTTTTTTACAGGATCATTTAAGCTTATATGAAGCACATTTTTATTGCAGAGCAGGCTGTATATGGCCAGCTGAATAAGCAGAGCCGTTTTCCCGACCCCCGCACGCGCCATTACGGCGCCAAAACCGCCTTCCGGCATTATTTCTTCAGATTCGCATCCTGTCAATTTTCCCAATGGATGGCGGAGAATATAACCTTTTTCAAGCATTTTATATGCTCCTCTCTATTTATATTGTTAAGTCAATTCCTGATATCTTCATAAAATAATTCTGCTTTCACAGCTATTTTTTTTGTGAATTCTTTTTTTCTTCCGCTGCTTTTTTCTCCAGTTCTTCCGCAACCGACTGGGGAACCTGTTTATAAGTTGCAAACTCCATCGTAAACTGAGCCTTGCCCTGGGTCAAAGACCTTAATATAGTGGAATATCCGAACATTTCAGCAAGCGGAACCTGTGCTTCTATAACACACATGGTTCCCTCATCCTGTGTGCCGAAAATTATTCCACGGCGCTGATTTAAAGATCCCATAACTGTTCCCTGAAACTCGGTCGGGGTTTCGGCAACCACTTTCATGATCGGTTCATGAATAACCGGTTTTGCTTTTGAATATCCTTCAAGAAAAGCTCCGCGGGCCGCGGCCTGAAAAGCCATATCAGAAGAGTCGACTGAATGGGAGGCGCCGTCATTTATTGTTATTTTTATTCCGGTAACCGGAAATTCCATTTTCGGCCTTTTTGAAAGGCATTTTTTAAACCTTTTTTCGCGGGCGGGGATATACTGGGTCGGAAGGGCCCCGCCTTTGACCTGGTTGTCAAAGATGAATTCTTCTTCCGCCGGCTCTATATAACCTGCAACACGGCCATACTGGCCGGAGCCTCCCGTCTGTTTTTTATGGGTATAGTTAAACTCGGCCTTTCTTGTAATCGTTTCCCGGTAAGCTACTTTGGGGACACCCGATGTCACTTCAGCATTATATTCGCGGCGCATCCTTTCGATATAAACCTCGAGGTGAAGCTCTCCCATTCCTGAAATTATCGTGTCTCCTGTCTCGTCGCTGACAAAAGTTTTAAAAGTCGGATCTTCTTTTGTGAATCTGTTGAGAGCCTTTGACATGTTGACTTCGGATTTGTTGTCCTTGGGCGCGATTGCAAGTGAAATAACAGGTTTCGGGACATACATTGACGTCATTGTGTAACTGAGACCCGGCGATACGAAAGTATCTCCGGAGGCGCAGTCAATGCCGAACAGCGCGCCTATATAGCCGGCGGGAATCATCTCTATCTCTTCCATCTGGCTGGCATGCATCCGTACAACCCTGCCTACCTTTACCTTCCTGCCTGTCCGCACGTTGACTATGGTATCTCCTTTTGCAAGTGATCCCTGGTATACCCGGATATAAGTCAACTGACCATATTGGCCTTCTTCCAGTTTGAATGCGAGCGCCACCATCGGTTTCTGGAGGTCAGCAGTCAATATGACAGGAGCCTCTTCATTATCCATATCAAGGGCTATGTTTTCGGTATCATGCGGGCAGGGAAGCAGTTTGGTCACGGCATCCAGAAGAGGCTGAACGCCTTTATTCTTATATGCTGAACCGAGTATCACCGGTGTAAGCTTTCTGGATAGTGTTCCATTACGAAGAGCGGTAACGATAACCGATTCGGGTATTTCTTTTTCTTCAAGAATCGCATCTGTAAGTTCATCAGAAAAAACGGAAGCTGCATCAATGAGTTCTTCTCTTTTCTTAACGGCTTCCTGCATGAGCTCGGCTGGAATATCTTCCGTGCGGACTGTCTCTCCGTTTTTACCATCGAAATATAAGGCTTTCATCGACAACAGGTCGACAATTCCGTTGAAATCCGTTTCGAGCCCTATGGGAATTTGAATCGTAACTGCATTATGCCCGAGTTTTTCTCTTAACTGTTTGATCACCCTGTCCGGATTAGCGCCGCTTCTGTCGCATTTGTTTATGAAAGCAATGCATGGGACTTTGTATCTTTTCATCTGCTGGTCGACAGTTATTGATTGCGACTGAACTCCGCCGACGGAACAAAGAACAAGAATCGCCCCGTCCAAAACTCTCAAAGATCTTTCGACCTCAATTGTAAAATCCACGTGCCCGGGAGTATCGATAATGTTTATTTCATGGTCGAGCCATTCACAGAAGGTAGCCGCAGAGGTGATAGTTATTCCTCTTTCCTTTTCGAGCTCCATGGAATCCATTGTGGCGCCGACGCCGTCTTTTCCTT
>CAZOEH010000005.1:3290-4414 GCA_964578785.1 uncultured Desulfonema sp.
AATCGCATGTATGCGCTTTGTATAAAAAAGAATTCTTTCGGTCAATGTCGTTTTGCCGGAATCAATGTGAGCGCTTATGCCGATATTCCGCACTTTTGATATGTCGTGTTTCATTTTAAAATCCTTTTAACTTAACCTTTGTAACAGGATACTCCAATATCAGTTATTTTAAAACAATATTTTATGAGGCTTAATTAAAAATCATATTTTATAAACCCGCCGCAGATAAAAAACAAAAAATCCCTCACATGGTAACCTGCTGCCAGGTGGGGGATTTTTAAGCAATGCTTTAAAAGGGTTTGCCCTTCTATTAAGAAAAAGCATGATTGTCAAGTAAAATAATGTAATTGTATATGAGGGATCAATGATGTATGGATATTATAGTTACATCGCGGATTTGATGAGCTGTTATTATAGATATTACAGTTTGTTATATGCGATAAACCAGATTGATTTTTTTTCAGTTATAAAAATGAAGGACTTGTAATGTAAAAAGGCCATCCACATGCTGATGGCTGGTAATCCCGGCCATGGGTCAGGGGAGAACTGCATGTAATTGTTTAAAACAGCGGGAGAGTCAGCCGAGATCGGATTCCCAGCCGGGGTGAACTTTTTTGATTTTTGAAGGTATCAGGAATAATTTGATTGGAAATAATATGAAATATAAGAATAGTATCAGTAATTCAATGTTTGAAGGGTTTTCGGCTTCGTGGCCTATATGCCTGGGATACATTCCGATCGGTGTCGCCTTCGGTGTACTTGCCCAGAAGGCCGGTTTTACTCCTGTCGAAACGGGATTTATGTCACTTTTTGTTTTTGCTGGGGGCTCGCAGTTCATAGCGGTTTCAATGTTTTCCGCCGGAGCTGGAGCGGTTTCGATCATCGCAACAGCGTTTGTTGTAAATCTGAGACATCTGCTTATGAGTTCCACTCTTTCTCTGTTCCTGAATCGTTCCGGGAGAATAAAGCTTTTTGCATTTGCCTATGGAATAACCGATGAAAGTTTTGCGGTTAACCTTTCAAAATTCAAAACCGGAAAGTGGGATATCAACCGGGCGCTGGTTGTCAATTTTTCCGCGAATATAATGTGGATACTGAGCACGGTTGCCGGCGGATATGGCGGG
>CAZOEH010000005.1:4424-6188 GCA_964578785.1 uncultured Desulfonema sp.
GCAATTTATTCAGCCGCATTCATTTGGTATGGATTATGCGCTCATAGCAATGTTTATATGCCTCCTGGTGTTCCAGCTGAAGGGACGGTTGTATGTTTTTACCGCTCTGATTGCGGGAATATCGGCAGTTATTTTGTCTCTCTGGTTCCGGGGAAATTCATATGTTATAATTGCTTCTGTTATTGCGGCCGGGGCGGGAGTCTTTATCAAAAAGATCGGGAGATGAGGATGTTATGGTTGTCGACGGAGAGTATTATTATATTGTTCTTGGGATGAGTCTTGTCACTTTTCTTCCGCGCTTTTTTCCGGTTTATTTTCTTTCCGGACGAACTCTTCCGGGCTGGTTTATCGAATGGCTTGATCTTATTCCTGTTGCCGTGCTTAGCGCGCTTCTTTTGCCTGAACTTGTTACATCTGGAACGCCCAGATTGTTTATGCCGTATAAACTCGATATGATAGTAGCAATACCGACTCTGCTGTTTGCGCTTAAAACAAAATCACTGGGCGGTACCGTGGTAACAGGTATGGGGCTTTACTGGCTTCTTGATATGATTTTTAGATAAGAGATATACACCGGATATGTCAAAACCCAATTAAGAGGAATATCATGGCAGATTTTAATGCAAATTGTTCAGGAAAGATCGTTTCTGCGGAAGAAGCCGTTTCAAAAATTAAAAGAGGAAGCCGTATTTTTATCGGAACCGGCTGCGGCGAGCCCCAGCATCTGATAAGGGCGATGGTAAAGGATTCAAGGCTTCAGGATATATTGTTATATCAGATGCTGTCTTCGACACTTGCAGAGTATATCGATAATCCGTCGTTTACAAGGCGTTTTTCCCTGAAGCTCTTTTTTATCAGCAGCACTATGAGAAAGGCGGCCTTTGAGGGAAAGATAGATTATATTCCTACATATCTTTCACAGATTCCACGCCTTTTTTCCAGCCAGCGCATCGGACTTGATGTCGCACTAATCCAGGTGAGCCCGCCCGATAAATATGGTTACTGCAGTTTGGGCGTTTCTGTCGATATTACAAGATCAGGTATGGAAAATGCTAACCTTGTTATAGCCCAGATAAATCCAAAGATGCCCAGAACATGGGGCGACAGCTTCGTTCATCTGGATGAAATAGATTATCTTGTTGTGAAAGAAGAACCTCTTGTTGAAGCTCTTCCGGGCTCAAAGGATGATGAAATTGCGCGCAGGATAGGGCATTATGTTTCTCAGCTTGTAGACAACGGTTCGACTTTGCAGATAGGTTTCGGGCATCTTCCATACGCGGTTCTGCAGTATCTTGATAATAAAAAGGACCTGGGGATACATACTCAGCTCATAACTGACGGTTTTCTGCCCCTGTTTGAAAAGAAGGTCATTACAAACAAAAAAAAGACTCTTCTTCCGGGAAGAGTTGTAGCTTCTTTATGCATGGGATCGGAGAAGCTCTACCGTTTTGTCGATAATAATCCGGCCTTCTATTTCCGGTCTTCCGAATTTGTCAATGATCCGACAGTTATTGCCAGAAATGATAATCTCATTTCAATAAGTTCAGCTCTTGAAGTTGATCTTACAGGGCAGGTCTGCTCGGATTCGATGGGATATCTTTTTTACAGCGGGATAGGGGATCAGGTCGATTTCCTGCGTGGAAGCTCGATGTCCAAAGGCGGTTTTTCAATCATTGCGCTTCCTTCGACTGCTCAGAACGGCAAAATATCACGTATTGTTTCACACCTGAGCGAAGGGGCCGGAGTAGCGACAACGAGGGGAGA
>CAZOEH010000005.1:6198-18950 GCA_964578785.1 uncultured Desulfonema sp.
GTCAACTTTGTGATAACCGAATACGGCATTGCCGAACTGCAGGGGAAGAGCATTTATCAAAGGGTGATTGAACTGGCTCAGATTGCGCACCCTAAATTCAGGGAAGAGCTTATAGAAACGGCCAAAAAACGGCATTACATTTTTGCTGATCAACTGACCCCCATTCAGGATGACCTTCTCTTTCTGGAAGGATATAAATACAGCTTGAAGCTGAAAAACGGGAAAACAGTTGATTTCAGGCCACTCCTGTCATCCGATGAATTTGCTTACAGGAATTTTTTCTATTCGCTGCAGGAGAAGACGATCTACCTCAGATTTTTTTACAAAATGAAGATATTTTCTCATGAAGTGATTCAGAAGCAATGGGCCAGAATCGATTACCGGAAGAATATGTCCGTTATAGGCCTTGTCCAGAAAGCTGGGCATCAGGAGATTATAGCCATAGCTTCATATGCAATGGATGAACCCGAAACAGCAGAAGTGGCGTTTGTGGTAAGGGAAGATTATCATGGAATGGGCATAGCATCATATCTTCTTGGAATTCTGGAAAAAATAGCAAAAGAAAACGAGTATAAGCGTTTTTCCGCAACCGTCCTGAGGGAAAACACCGCTATGATCCATATCTTCCGGAAAAAATATCCGAATGCGAAAATATCACAAAGCAGCGGGAGCGACATACATATCCTGATGAATTTTGATGACGCCAGGCCGGCTCAACCCAAAAGTAAATAACACCGGCCCCTTTCTCTCAACTTGCTGAGGAGATGAAGTCTGTTTACTTTACGTATTCATAAAGATCTCTAAGACTGACTATCGGGCTGATAAAACCGCCCGGAGCTACTTGTGTAAAATAGACAAGATTCGAACCCTGATGATTGTCATGAGAGAAGGAGATGGTGAAACCTCCCAGATCCGCATTTACCTGTTTTTCTGCGGTATCTATAAAGCCTTTGCGGGAAAGCGGCTCCGGTGTTTCAGCCAATATCTTACACAATGCCTTTGCGGCTATGAATCCTTCCATCCCCATGAAATTAGGCTCTACACCGGGCGTAAACTGCTTCAGCAGACGGTGATATTCTCCGACGACCGGAATTTTTTTGAAGAACGGAAAAGGCACGACCTGTGTAACGACAACTCCAAGTCCGTTATTTTGCAGTATCTGCCCCATGGCATCAGATCCTACAAAAGACACATTAAGAAAAAGGGCCTTGCTTCCCTGTTTTCTCATTTCGGAAATAAATTTTGCGCATGGAGCGTAGGCGCCGACCATTATGATGGCGCCCGGGTTGGTTTTCAGCATATCATTAACGGCCGCTTCGGTCTCTAACGTGTTTCTGGGGTAGCTGGCTTCGTTTAAAATCTCGAGATCACGTCTTGCAAGGGCTCTTTTCACACCATCAAGCCCCGCTTTCCCGTATGAATCATTCTGATAAAAAACCGAAATACGTTTAATGTTTTTTACAGAAATTAATTGTTCGACCATTGCTTCCGTTTCCTGATAATAGCTTGCCCGAATATTGAATACCTGGCGGTTTACAGGAGTTCTCAATAATTCAGCGCCAGTGAACGGGGCAAAATACGGGACCTGTTTTTCCGTTGCTATGGGAACCGCGGCAGCAGATGTCGGCGTTCCGACATATCCGAAGAGAAGGAATATTTTATCATTATCAATCAGCTTTTTTGTATTCGCCGCGCAAATATCCGGCTCATAACCGTCATCGTAACTGATGAGACGAATTTTTTTACCTTTGATTCCACCCATTGAATTAACGTAGCTTAAATATGCCTTGGCCCCGTCTCTCATCCCCATTCCAAGAGCCTGCGCCGGTCCTTTCAATGCGCACGACTGTCCTATGATAATTTCAGTGTCAGAGACTCCGGTCTCACCGTAAGAATTGATCGGAATCAAAAAGAAAACAAATAATGAAGTCAGTCCAAATAACATAAAAAACCTTGATAATTTATGGAGTTGTTTATTCATATGGATAGTCCTTTCAAAACTGCTTTAAACCGCAATAAAAATTATTTACCAGGCGGTTTGTAGAGAGGCAAACTTCAATTATTATTCAACGGATATTCTTTATATTATTAATTCTGGTGTGTTGCAAGAAAAATGAGTTATAACGCGGCCTGAATGAGGCAATTAAAAAATATATCAAGAAATTTAAAATGTTGCTTGATAATTTGGATTAAACTGATATAAGAAACTGACGTTCTGAAAACAGGATTTTGACAAAATTTCATGACCTGAGGAGGCTGATATGAGGAGAGAAGGTAAACTGCTTATAAATACCTTTTTGATCTTTTTTTCGTTCCAGTTTTTATTGAACGACTGTGTGAGCGGACAGACTTTGAAAGGGCAGGAAGATAAGGTAATTATTGGCCTCAATGTACCCCTAACCGGGTCATATAGTGATCAGGGTAAAGACGAGGAAATGGCGTATAAACTTGCCATTGAACAGATAAATGCAAAAGGCGGAGTGCTTGGGAAAAAAATCGAATATATACTTAAAGATACAAAAACGGATGCAGCAACTGCAAAGCAAAACGCGATAAATATGATACGTCAGAATAATGCAGTGTTGATTACAGGAGGTTCAAGCAGCGCTGAAGCGGTTGCCCAGGGAGATGTCTGCCAGGAACTGGGAGTCGTTTTCATGGCTGCATTGACCCATTCCAATGCAACAACCGGCCATGATAAGTTAAAATCGGGACAGGAGCTTCAGAAAGCACACAGACATACATTCAGATGGTATTTCAATGCCTGGATGACGGCAAAAGCACTGGCCCCTTTTCTTGTGGGACAAATAAAGAAAAACGCCACGTTTTTTTATATTACTTCAGATTATACGTGGGGGCATTCTCTGGAAGAATCAATGAAATGGCGGACCGAGCTTGTGGGATGCGATACCATTGGTTCAATAAGAGTTCCCCTGGGAACTAAGGATTATAAAAAAGAGCTGGCGGCCGCTCAAAAAGAAAATCCGGATGTCCTGGTTATGAGTCTGTTCGGGCAGGATATGGTGATTGCACTGAAACAGGCCAGTCAGATGGGATTGAAAAAGAAAACGCAGATAGTCGTTCCGCTTATGGAACTGAATATGGCTCACGGTGCCGGTATAGAAGCAATGGAAGGGATACTGTCGACGGTAAACTGGTACTGGGATTTGGGGAAGCGTTTTCCCGGTACAAAACAATTTGTTGATGCTTTTTATGCAAAGTACAAGAAAATGCCGGGTGGTGCAGCTGCCTGTGCGTGGGTTGCTATTCACGAATGGGTGGCCGCTGTGGAAAAAGCGGGCAGTTTTGAATCTGCAAAGGTTATCAAAGCGCTCGAAGGGCATAAATTTACTCTGTTGAAAGATCAGGAGGAATGGAGAAACTGGGATCATCAGGCAATCAGCTCGGTATTCATTGTCCAGGGAAAAACGAAGAGTGAATCGAAAGGCGTGTGGGATCTTTTAAAAATTGTCGGTGAAAAGAAGGGTACAGAAGTCGTTATGTCAAGAGAGGAAAATCCTGTAATACTTGAACCGCTTCCGGGCGAAAAATAACGGCTGTTTTTATATCGACATAATGTTTTATTGATAAATATTAAAGAATTTGATAAGATATAAAATCGAAAAAGTATAATTTATTGTTGTATAGAGAACAACATTTCAGGGAGGAACAGAATTGTCTTATACACTCAGTCAGGAACAGCTTAGTGAAATTGAGGAAGTTCTTCAGCATGATTTGATAGATCTTGGGGTACATTGCGTATTTCTGATCGATATGGCCGGCAATATCATAGCAAATCATGATAACGGTGAGTCAAGTCATGATATATATTCACTTGCCGCTTTAGCCGCAGGCAATTTCGGCGCAGTAACAGCTATGGCCAAAATAATCGGGGAAGGCGAATTTTCACTTCTTTTTCATAAGGGCGTAAAGGAAAATATACATTTCAGTAAAGTACTGTCCGATTATTTACTCATAACCATATTTGGAAATGATATATCGCTCGGTTTTTTAAGACTGAAGGTCGCCGATTCCGTCGAGAAGACAAAAAGGATATTGGGTTCTTCTGATGCCGAATAAGAGTGTATTTGCTTTTATCTCTGTCACAGTAATGTAATAAAACGGAAAAAAGGTAGATTGTATGGCCTTTATTAATATGAAGAAAAAGGAAGTCCAGGTAAAGATAGTTTACTATGGTCCCGGCCGTGGAGGTAAGACCAGTAATCTTGAATATATCTATAAAAAATTCAAGGAAAGAATCCAGACCGAAATGATAACCGTTAAAACCCACGGAGACCGGACGTTATTTTTTGATTTTCTTCCCTTCGATATAGGAAAAATAAACGGTTATGATGTCAAGATTCAGCTTTATACCGTTCCGGGTCAGGTAAAATATAATGCAACCAGAAGGTTGGTATTAAGAGGAGTCGACGGAATAGTGTTTGTCGCTGATTCAATGGTTGTCAGAAAGGATAAAAATATTCTTTCAATTAAAAACCTCGAAGAGAATCTTGTGGATTATAAAAAGAGTATTTTGAAGATTCCTCTGGTAATACAATACAACAAGATAGATCTGGCCGAACAGGGCATACCTGTTTTATCATTCGAAGAGATGGAAAAGGATCTTAACTCGGTGCTGAAAGCACCTTCATTTTCGGCAAGCGCTATAACAGGCGTTAATGTGGTGCAGACCATGAAAAAGATCATAGCAATGACAATAGCCTCTATTAAACAAGAACTTAAATAGGAGGAAAATAATTGGTCATCGAAAAAGATAACCTGAATGTTCAGGTAGAAAACCGTCTTGAGAATCTTTTTGGAGAAAGTGAGATAAATTCTCCCGTTTCAGCTGAAGGAGGCGATCTTGAATATTATCCATTCAGGATACTAAAATCTATTGTTTTATCTATGGATTGGGAGATCAATGATGAGGTTTTGGATAAATTTATCGAGCAGCTTGACGGATTGAAAGACACATATAAAGAAGACAAGATTCTGCTTCTTTTTCTTCAGATACTCCATTCACTTGGAACATATATCAAAGCAAAAAAAGGCGGGGCTCATCCGAACGCTTTTAAAATAATCAATTCTGTTTTTACCCGTCTTGAAAAAGTAGTGCTTTCAAAAAATCTTTCCGAAGCTTCAAAGAAGAAGATGCTTTTTGCTGAATTAAGCAAATTTAAAGAGCTCAGAGGTCAGATAGCTCTAAGCAATGCCAACAGCGAAAAGAAGAAAAAAACTGAAACGGAAACAGTTAAGAAGAAAATAATACCGGGGGCAAAACCGGTTCCCACGACGGTGCAGAAAGAAAAAGAGGTTCCGGGCGGATTGATCGCATCAGGAACGCAAGGCTATGACGGTAAAGAAATCTTCATCAATGCTGTTGAGGAAATAAAGAATCTGATTCGTGTCGAATTCGCCGCTTTAAAGGAAGAGCTGAAGTTAATTAAACGATAACGCGATCATACAAAATTGATAGTTATTTGTACCGGACATTACATGCAGGCAATTTGAAATACCGGAGGTAATGCATGATGGACATATTATCGGGCGATATTTCTTTACTGGTATTCAGGCGGGTAGTCCAGAGCAATATGGGCGATGTCTCGCTTGATAGCCGGATGCTGGAAGTATTAATGGAGCTAGATGGCAGGAAAAATCTTGCTTCTATTTCAAAAAAAACAGGTATGAGCGCAGGTAATCTGCGTGAAGCTGTGTCAAAACTGTTGAAGCTGAATCTGATTGAGAAAGTTGTTGAAGGAACAGGCGCGTTTCTTGACAACGATTTTGTGAATTATCTGAATGAACAGCTCGCTTTAGCCATCGGGCCTGTTGCGGAGGTTATTATTGAAGATGCTGTATCCGATCTCGGATACAAGATGTCTCAGATACCAAGCCATAAAATCGCCGAATTAATCGATCTTCTTTCAAGAGAGATACAACGGGAGGAAATTAAGGAATCCTTCAAACTGAATATGGTTAAGAGAATAAAGGAAAAAGGTTATTAATATGCTTCTTGCCTGCATCATTTTCAGGAATTTATCGGAAACAGCTTTCAATTTAAAGCAAGGCATTAAATACTCGGAATTGAACAACACAAGGAGTAAAAAATGATAATTTTGTGTGAGGAATGCGGGAAAAAATATCGTATCGATCCCTCTAAAGTTAGTGAGGAGGGTATGAAGTTCAGGTGTAAAGCCTGCAACCATGTCATAATCGTTTCTAAACCGGAAGCAAAAGCCCCAGAGCCGGAAGCTTTTATCGAACCGGAGGAGGAAGTTGGTGCCGTAATAACAGAAACTCCCTCTGCAGAACCGGTGGAAAAATCTGAAAAGAGAGTCAGGCCGACTGCGGACATTTTGACAGCAGGAAAAAAAGGCAGAATCGGGTTGCGTTCCAAGATGATTCTCCTCTTTTTTGTTCTTCCGATCCTTATAGTAGCCGCAGCAGGTATTCTCTATCTCCAGCAGATGGGTTCCCTTTCTAAGCTGCTTATAGAGCAGAGCGCTGAATCAGTAAAGGAAATGGCTGAAGAGCTCGTGAAAGAGAAGGCAAGATCGACTTCGAAACAGATAAATATGTACCTTTCCACACATCCGGAATTAAACAAAGAAGATTTTAGTTATGAGATGAATTTCAGGCTGATTGCAGTTCAAAAAGTCGGTTTAACGGGTTATACTTGTCTTTATTCAATACCTGATGAACAGGGAGTAAGCAGTCTGTGGGTACACCCTAATGCGAAACTGATTGGAATCGATCTTCCAAAGACAATGCAGAAAGCCCTTGGCAGTGAATACCACAAGTGGTGGAATATATACAATGGGGCATATAAAGGAACAGAATCATTTGGATACTACACCTGGAAGGATGCAGACGGCACTATTCGGGAAAAGTTCATGGTGTGCACTCCGGTGGAGGGAACGCCTTATGTTATTGCCGCCACCACGAACTATGATGAATTTACAAGACCTATCAAGGTTATGGAGACGCGCGCCCAGAAACTTATAGATAATGCAAAATATATTATTTCGGCAATCATCGTCGGCACTATCATATTAATCGGTCTGATTGTTTCTATCTATGGCCATCTGCTTGTAAGTCAAATCAAATCATTAACCGATCTTGCCCAGAGAATCAGTATCGGGGATCTTGATGCCGAGGTAGGGATTAAATCAAAAGATGAGATCGGGGATCTCTACGATGCAATTGTGCGTATGCAGGAGAGTATCCGTCTTTCAATGGAGAGATTGCGCAGAAGGAGAAAATAGAAAACAGGCAAATCATCCGGTGTTCCGGATGATATAGTTTAATTATTTTTAATAAATTTGAGGCGAATGATGATTGTTATACCTAAAGAAAAACCTGCTATCGAGAATTTGAACAGTTATTATCTCGATATACGAAAACTAGTTGAACATTACCAGGGCCATCTCGGAGCGGGAGGTATACACTTTAAATCGCCGGCCGCTGAAGGAGTAATTTTCTTTGATAAAGATGAGCTGTTGGGAGGCACCTTCAGGGATAGAGAAAGAAATATTCAGGGGAAAGAGGTATTAAACATTATTACTGAAGCCTCCTTGCAGTATAATTTCGTAATAAGCATATATGAAATAGCCGATAATAAAATATATTTCTGGGCAAATATGCCGGAAGCAAAAAAAATATATAAAAATTTGAGCACAGAATTTACGGATCTGGAAGGGCTCATAAAAAAAATGACTTCTGAAAAACTGACGGGGTATATCGAAGTTATAATTAATAAAGGCGGTGAAGGGGGACTTGTTTTTTTCAGTGACGGAGAAATTATCGGAGGTTCTTATTCCTGGGGAAAAGGTGAAGTAAACGCCCTGAAAGAGAACAGAGAGCTTCTTGTCGCTAAAACAAAAGATTCCGGAGGTATATTCCATGTCAGCAGGATTGAAGCTTTAAAGCGGCCGGTTGGCGGAGAAATTATCCGGAATGAGCAAAAGCCTCCTGCCGGAATATTAACAGTATTGGAGGAATTGCTGCAGAAAACCGAAACTGAAGTTGCAAAGAAAAAAAATATTGAGAGAGACTTTGACGGTCTTCTTAAAAAGAAGTTTATTGAAAAAGCAGATAAATATATATTTCTGGATCCCTTTGCCGATGAATTTAAATATTCCGCAGGTAAGATAACTTTTACTGGAGAAGCTACCGATGAAGAATTGTTAAGGGGAGTAGCCGAGTCGGTCAGGGAAATTGCCGAAGAATCAGGATTTCTGCCAAAACTTAGCGACAGCTTGTCTTCATGGTCTCAAAAATATGCCGGGGAACTCGCTAAGACAGGAATCAAATTCTGATAAAATATATAATATTTATTATCTCTGATTCCGTATACCTACAGCACGCTGGTTGACTATTCATGAAAAATATTCCTTTCCAAAATTCATACGATTATACAGATAAAAAGTTTATAGAATTCATAGACTCACTGCCTGTTGCATTTTATCGCACTACAATTGAAGGGAAGATTGTTTTTTGCAACAGTTTGTTTTCAGGTATGCTTGGATTCGATTCAAATGATGAACTGGCAGGCTATCCTGATGTAAGGCTTTATAATAAATTGAAGGACAGAGGCTATCTTATAAGTTCAGCTTTGATGCTGGGTCGGGTTGCCGACCTACCGGTTTCTTTTGTTAAAAAGGATGGTACGCAGATCTGGTGTTCGGTTACGGCAAAAACGGTTTTTGATGATGAAGATACCGCGCTATTCCTGGATGCCGTAATACGGGAAATCAGCGGAGAGATTGACGACAAGCAAGACGGATTAAAGCTTGACGTCATTGTCGACAGTATGAATGATGTAATAATTATTTTTGCTTTGAACGGGGACATCCTTGATATCAACAAGGCCGGCGCGCAAATGTTCGGTTATAAGAGAGAAGATCTTATAGGAAAACCACTTGTTGATTTTGTTGTTCAGAAACAAAGGGATCTCTTTATTCTTTTCCTGTCGGATATTCTGAAAATTGGTAAATATGACGGAATTTTTTCAGTTACTGACACTGACGGTTCGGTACATCACCTTGAATTTAGCGCATTTTTGGTAAAAAAGGATGGAAAAGCGCAGCAAATTAAAGGGATTGCCAAGGATATAACGGAGAAGATCAGGCAACAGAAAGAACGGTCGTTAAAGGAGAAATTCAAGGGAGTTCAGGAGATGGCCGGAGGGGTGGCTCATAAGTTAAATCAGCCGCTTACTGTCATAAGCAATCTTCTTAATGAAGTACTCAATAATATGCCCAGGGAGAGTGTCAATCATAATAAACTTGAAAAAGTGCAGAAACAGATTGAAAAATTGAATGAAATAACAAAAAAGATAGCAAGCGTCAAAAAATATGAAGTAATTGATTATGTAGCAGGTATCAGAATAGTCGATATAGACAATGCTTCATGATTCAATGAGTAAGAGATCGTTTGCTGCGGTTTTCTGTCCCTCGGGGGATACCGAAAAAAGGCGGGAAATAATCTCATAAAATTACTTGCACCCCTTGAGGGAGTACCGGGATAAGTCCCGTTAATCGGGATTTTGAGTAAAGGAGATTTAATGATCAAAAATGTTCTTATAGTTGATGATGATAAGGATTTGCTTGCTTCTATTAAGGAAGGGCTTGGAAAGTACAATGATACTTTTTCGATTTTTACTTCCGATAATGGACCTGATGCAATTGATAAGCTTAAAAAAAATACGATTTCCCTGGTGGTTACCGACCTCAAAATGGAGCCGATGGACGGTTTCACCCTTTTGTCGAACATAATGGAAAACTATCCCGATATTCCTGTTATAATAATAACCGGCTACAGCACGCCTGAGATGGAAAAACTTGCCAAAAAAGGCGGAGCCGTGGGTTACATTTCAAAGCCTTTCATTGTCAAAGATCTTGCCTTGAAAATGCTCGCTACTCTGCGCAGGGAAGCGGACGGAGGTACCCTCCACAATGTTTCATCCGGCATGTTTCTGCAATTGGTGGAAATGGAACAGAAGACCTGCACAATACGGCTTGAAGATACCTCTTCGGGCAGAAAGGGCGTTCTTTTTTTTAAAGATGGTGAACTCTATGACGCGAGGATGAACGATCTTCAGGGCAAGGATGCCGCATATGAAATATTTTCATGGGAGCAGGTGGTCCTTTCGATTCAGAATATCTGTCAGGCAAAGGAGAATAAAATTCAAAGCGATCTCCAGGGATTGATCCTTGATGCAATGCGGGTGAAAGATGAAAAAAGTGAAACAGCGGAGGAATTGCCTGATGCTCCGGAAAGCATCCCGATTGCGGAAGAAGTTAAGGCGGAAAAACCTGACCCTGTATCGGCAGTTAGAACCGGTATCGAAAAAAACCTGGGGGCAAGAAGCGGTATTGAAGATGTCTATCTTGACAGTTCATGGGACAGCCTTATTTCTCAGATGTCCAGATTGGGTGCATTTTTCAGGATAGGGAAAATCAAGTCTGTTTTTGTCGATATCGGGGAAATGCGCAACTTTATTTTGAAGCAGGATGAAAAGACCGTGGTTGTAGCTGTAAGCCCTAAATGCCCACGGGACAGAATTATGCAGATTCTCAATTAAGATAAACTGCCAAATATCATTTTTTGTATAAAAAAATATTATCCGGAAGGCGTTATGAAAGAAATATTTAAAGATATTTTAAGCGTTGAGGGGATTAAAGGGGTTATATTATTCTCTACCAAGGGAGAGGTGATATTCAAAACTTTTTTATCGGCTATACCCGAAGATCCTGAAATACGCGATTGGGCACTTTTTTTTGAGTCGATTAATAAAGTAAAAGAATGCGACCTCATCTTTGATGAAGGGAAAATTTATATCCGAAAGACCGAACTTGGATTTCTGATTATACTTATGAGCTCTTCAACTCCTGTGGCTTTGGTAAGGTTAAACTGTGATGTGCTGCTTCCATCCCTGAAACCTGCGAAAACATCGTCAGGGCTAGGCAGATTTTTTAAAAGATAATTTTTTTGTTTTAATGGGTCTCCAGAATATGATCAATTAATATGGTTATACATATATTAAAAAAGTTTATGTGAGGCTGATTTAAGGTGGGTTTACCCAGAACTGAAATCAAAAGAGATCTTTATTCAAAAATCAACGAAGCAAAGGTCTGTTTTTCCCGGATCTGGACGTTAAAACAAAGGATGAAATAAATGAACAGATAAAACTCCTGAAAAAAGAGATTGAAGAGCTTGAACAAGCCGATTCTAAGCATGTTTCGGTAGATGATATTTCCATGCTGAAAGCTCTTTCCAGCCAGGAGGATGTTACTGCTATTCTTGACAGTTCCTGTGCTTTCAAGGAGCTTGGACTTTTCGGAGAAGCCGTTACTGAATATGAAAAACTCTTCTTCCTCGATTATCCCATAGATAAAATTGTTCCGGAAATGAATGAGTCTCTCTGCAAGGTTTTTCCTCCGGACAAGATCATGGAAAAAATTGCCCATATAATAAGTGACGGGAGAATTGATAATGTTAAGAAGGCAAGGATAAATTACTGTTTCGGCCTTGAAATGGAAAAGCGTGATCAGCGGGAAAACGCTCTTGAACTATACAAATCAGCCGCTAAAATCGATCCTAAAAGTATTGAAACCGCTAAAAGAATTGAAGCCTTATCCGCCACGCTTTCGTTCAATTCGAAATACGATTATCTTCTCAGATACAAAATAGTTACGACCGACCAGCTCCAGAAAGCTTTTGCATTATCCAAAAAGATAAATAAGAGTGTTGAGTTTGTCCTCATTGATCAGTATAAAATCAATAAAGCCGAGATAGGAAAATCATTTACCGCATTTTACGGTTGTCCGTTTAGAATTTTCGATCAAAGTATTCCAGCGCCGGTTGAACTACTCGGAAATCTGAAGAAAACCTTTCTGCTCAATGAGATATGGATACCGTTGAGCTGGAGCAAGGAAGGTCTGGAAATCCTGGTCGATGATCCGAAGAATCTTTATAAGTCGGATAATATCAAAACTCTCATGAAGACCAGGAAGGTCAATTTTTCCGTAGGCATAAAAGAGGATATTGAAGAATATATAAAACGATTTTTTGATGCCGGAACCGGCCAATCGGAATCCATTCAGCAAAGCGCTGATTATTCCGAGATGGATATTATTCCTGATATATCTTTCGAGGAAGAGGAAGATGTAGAAGTTTCGGGAGAAGAGCCGGATGAACAATCAAGCCATGTTGTTAAACTGGTCGACCAGGTTCTTATCGCCGCCTACAGGAAAAACGCCTCTGATATTCATATCGAGCCGTCGCCTGTCACGAAGATGACAGGCATCCGTTTTAGAATGGATGGAGTATGCCAGGAATATTTAAGAGCCCCGAATTCAATGGCAAAAGGCATTATTTCGAGAATTAAAATAATGGCTGATCTTGATATAGCTGAAAGACGTCTTCCGCAGGACGGAAAGATTAAATTCAGACGTAAGGGAATTCCGGCTTTTGAGCTCAGGGTCGCAACCCTTCCTACAGCAGGCGGTTTTGAAGATGTCGTTCTCAGGATTCTCGCAAAAGCCGGCGCCATGGAACTAGATAAGATGGGTTTGAGTGAACGTAACCTTGCCGTCATGAAAAAGATAGTTGCAAAGCCGTATGGGCTGGTTCTGGTTGTAGGACCCACAGGTTCAGGAAAGACTACCTCGCTTCATTCGGCGCTTGGATATATCAATAAACCCGGAGTCAAAATATGGACGGCCGAAGATCCGGTTGAGATTACG
>CAZOEH010000005.1:18960-23677 GCA_964578785.1 uncultured Desulfonema sp.
ATTACGCAGCAAGGATTAAGGCAGGTCGAGGCGAAACCAAAAATAGGGCTTGATTTTGCCAGGATCATGCGTGCTTTTTTAAGGGCCGATCCTGATATTATCATGATAGGTGAGATGCGCGATCATGAAACTGCATCAATCGGTATTGAGGCTTCACTTACCGGACATCTCGTTTTTTCTACTCTTCATACAAACAGCGCGCCTGAAACGGTGACACGGTTGCTGGATATGGGTCTTAACCCTTTAAATTTTTCCGATGCATTTCTAGGAGTAATGGCTCAGCGGCTTGTAAGAAGATTGTGTGCAAACTGCAAGCAGGAATATCATCCTACGCAAGAGGAATTTGAAGAGATAGTAGACGACTACGGCAGGAAATATTTTGAAGCTGCAGGAATAAAATATACTCCGGATTTTATCCTGTATAAGCCGGGTAGCTGCGACACCTGCTCAGGCACCGGCTACAAGGGACGCTTAGGAATTCACGAACTGATGGAAGGCACGCCTGAAATAAAGAGAATGATCAAAAAATCAGCGACATCCGAAAGCCTTTTCGAGCAGGCTATGAAAGAGGAGATGACTACTCTCAAACAGGACGGGATATTGAAATCTTTCAAAGGATTTACGGATATAAGCGAAGTCCGCCGCGTTTGCATAAATTGATGCAAGCCGGGTTTTCCCGCCATGTTCAAGGCCAGGTAATAAAGTATGGAAATAGGCTCGGCAGAGTGGGAAAACATAATAATAAAAGGTTCAAAGGATTTTGATGTCAATGTGGGATTAAAAGAAGCCGGACAGTTTTCGATTCATGCCGCCGAACTTGTGAAGTGGAACTTAAAAATAAATTTAACCGCGATAACCGATCCTTTCGAAGTTGCCGTCAAACATTTTCTTGATTCAATTGCCCCTGCCGGCATAATTCCCGCCGGAGCATCAATGCTTGATATGGGTTCCGGAGGAGGTTTTCCCGGCATTCCCCTGAAAGTTGTTATTCCGACCCTTTCGGTCACTCTTATGGATTCATCGCGGAAGAAAATAACATTCTTAAAACATATTATACGGACTGTCGGACTTGCTGATACGGAAGCTCTTCAAGGCAGGGTGGAAGAACTGATCGGAAGTAAAAAAATGTTCGATGTTATCATATGCCGGGCCTTTTCATCCCTTGAAAGGTTTGTAGAATCAGCGCTTCCTATCCTTGCTCCGAACGGCATGATCATAGCCTTAAAAGGAAAATTAAACCCTGACGAGATTGAATCCGTTAGGGTTTCAGATAACGGGAAACAGGGCACTGGAAGAACTTCGGGTTTTCCGGTAGATATAAGAATCAAAAAATATATGCTTCCTTTCATTGATTCTGAAAGAACCGTTATGGTCATAAAAAAACTTCATTAGAAGCCGTTAAAAAATAAATTACATTTCTGACCATTTTGTTAGGAGCCGTTATAAAATAATCATTATATTTCTGACCATTTTGTTACGGCTCCTTATGCCGGTCACGGCTTACGGCTCCTTATGCCGGTCATGGCATTTCAAGGTTACGGTTATTTTTAAACAACGGATTAGGACCTCTCACGGATTTTTATTCAGTATTTGTTTGCAATAATGCGGAAAGTGATTATATTCCGCAAGTCTTTTACCAAGCCGCCATCCTTGATGCTTTATAAATACAGGTAAATATAACTTACAGGAAGGATTAATGCCTAAATTGATTGAAAATGAAAAAATCAGAAATGTCGCCATTATCGCTCATGTCGACCACGGAAAAACAACTCTGGTAGACGGAATGTTCAGACAGAGCGGTTTATTCAGGGTGGGGCAGGAAGTAGATGAAAGAATAATGGACTCGATGGATCTTGAACGTGAAAGGGGCATTACAATAGCCGCGAAAAACTGTTCGGTGATATGGAACGGCGTAAAAATTAACATTATTGATACTCCGGGACATGCTGATTTCGGAGGGGAGGTCGAGAGGGCCATATCAATGGCAGACGGCGCGCTGTTGCTTGTTGATGCGTCGGAAGGGCCTCTTCCGCAGACGCGCTTTGTTCTTAAAAAAGCGTTGGCTGCGGGCCTTAAGATTATAGTAGTGATCAACAAGATAGACCGGAAGGATGCCCGCCCGGACGAGGTTCTGGACGAAATATACGATCTACTTATAGATCTTGACGCAAATGAGGACCAGCTTGAATTTCCGCTTCTATATGCGATAGGGCGCGAAGGAATTGCGCAGAAGACCCTTGAGGAAAAGGGAGAAAATCTTCATTTGCTCCTTGATACTATTTTGAAGGAGATTCCACCTCCTTCCCATGATCTGACTGAGCCTTTCCAGATGCTTGTTTCAGACCTCGGTTATTCCGACTACCTGGGAAGGCTTGCCATAGGCAAAATATTCAACGGAAAGATCGGGCATCATGACGGTCTTATATGCATCGACAGTGAAGGCAAACATATTCAGCTTAAGGTTTCAAAACTGCAAACATATGTAGGGTTGAAATTCGTTGAAATTAATAATGCCGAACCCGGTGATATAGTGGTTCTTTCCGGAATAGAGGATGTTAAAATCGGAGACACCATCTGCAACAGGGATTTCCCGAAAGCCCTCAAAAGAATAGCGGTGGATGAGCCTACAGTCTCCATGAAATTTACAATTAACAGCTCTCCTTTTTCCGGTAAGGAGGGGAAATATGTCCAATCGAGCAAAATTCGTGAAAGGCTAAACAAAGAGACTCTGAGAAATGTTGCTGTACAGATGAGCGATACCGAAGACAGGGAATCTTTTGTTGTGAAAGGGCGAGGGGAGTTTCAGCTGGCCATACTTATTGAAACTATGCGCAGAGAGGGGTTTGAGCTCTGTGTTGGCCGCCCTGAAGTCATTATCAAACACAGAAACGGTGAAAAACTCGAACCGGTGGAACATCTTTTCATCGATTGCGATGAAAACTTTCTTGGGGTTGTTTCCGAAAAGCTGTCTTCAAAAAAAGGAAGGATGACAAACCTTGTAAATAACGGGAGGGGCAGAGTTAGAATTGAATTTTCCATTCCATCAAGGTCTCTCATAGGCTACAGGGATGAATTCCTTACCGATACCAAAGGAACAGGTATAATGAATTCTTATTTTTCGGGCTATGAGCCATACAGGGGTGATTTCCAGGTAAGATTTACAGGCTCGATTGTTTCGGACAGGCAGGGCGCCGCCGTAGCTTATGCACTGTTTAACCTGGAACCTAGAGGGCAGCTTCTGATTGTTCCGGGGGATCCTGTTTATGAGGGAATGGTCGTAGGAGAGCATAACAAGGAAGGTGATATCAACGTCAATCCGTGCAAGGAGAAAAAACTGTCTAACATGAGGGCGGCGGGAAAAGATGACAATATTCTTCTCTCTCCGGTCAGACCTCTTACGCTCGAACGGGCTATAAATTTCATCCGCGAAGATGAAATGGTTGAAGTCACCCCGCTTTCTATCCGTATCAGAAAAGCTGTTCTTTCAGCCCATAAGAGACATTCCATGCGTTCGGCAAAACTTAAAGCAGCCCTCTAATCAGAAGATATGCAAATCTCTCTCCCTTTACTTATTTGAGGCTGACAAATCGGGGATCGAGATATTTATCTTTAATTGTAAGAAGAACAATTGACGGAGGATAATTGCCGCGCGGCTGAACCGCGCTTCCCGGATTTATAAAAAGTACTCCGTCATATTCTTCAATAAGAGGTCGGTGGGTGTGTCCTGAAATGACGGCGCTGAAACCTGATGCAGCCGGATCAATGTCAAGGCTTGATGCGTCGTGGATTACGTAAAGTAATACTCCACCTTTTTCTATAAGTTCTTTATAAGGTATTCTGACAGCCCATTCCCCCCTGTCCATATTTCCTTTTACAGGAAAAACAGGAGCGATTTTTTGTAAATTATCGAGAACTGCGGGTTTGCCTATGTCTCCGGCATGGATAATCAGATCGGCGCAGGAAAGAGCTTTAATCGCGGAGGGAGGAAGAGCCCCATGCGTGTCTGAAATTATTCCGGCTATTAAGCTTGTTTTATGCAATTTAGTAACTATTCAGGAGCCAGAATCCAGAATAGAATCGGTATATGCCTCCAGCAATTTACCGCTTCTTCAAGTTGGGATATTTTCATTCCGGCTCCTGTCTTCAGAATGGTTACGTTTATTTTTGATCGTCGGCCTACAGCCCCTTATCTGCCATAAAAGCCGCAAGATCGGCAACTCTGCAGGAATAGCCCCATTCATTGTCATACCATGTTACAACCTTCGCCATATTTCCGGCAAGAACCTGGGTAAATTCCATATCAACTATTGATGAATTAGAATTTCCCTTGAAATCTATGGAGACGAGCGGCTCTTCCTCGCAGGCCATAATTCCTTTCAGCTCAGTTTCGGCAGCTTTCTTTAATTCAGCCCTCAGCGTTTCAGTGTCCGTTTTTTTCTGAAGAATTGCGACAAAATCTACAACTGAGACTGTCGGTGTCGGAACTCTCAGTGAATATCCGTCGAATCGTCCTGCAAGCTCTGGAATAACAAGCGCCACCGCTTTTGCCGCGCCGGTTGTGGTTGGGATTATGTTCATTGCAGCCGCGCGGGCGCGCCTTAAATCTTTGTGGGCAAGGTCCATAAGCCGCTGATCGGCGGTATATGAGTGAATGGTGGTCATCAAGCCCTTCTCAATACCGAAAGCCCTGTGTATAACGAGGGCGGGAGGGGCAAGG
>CAZOEH010000006.1:0-1098 GCA_964578785.1 uncultured Desulfonema sp.
GCGAAGACAAGATATTTTCAGAGATCGAATCTTTGTTTGTTCATGACAAGCAAAGCATATAATAAAGAAAATAGCCGATAGTGAAAAGTGAATGGTGATTTTGTTATTTGTGCCGATAAATCCGCTTCAGGGCAACGCCTTGACGTGGTTGTATCTTCATTAGTTCCATCATGCTCGAGGTCGATTGCCGCATTCCTTATTCTGAGCGGAAAAATAACCGTACAGAATAATATAAAAAAACCCGGATACAGGGTAAAATACGGAGATAAGATATCAGGGACAATTCCCGAACCGGAGCCTGTCAGATACCTTCCCGAATCTATTCAGCTGAATATCCTTCATGAAGATGCTGATATTATAGTTATAAATAAACCGCCCGGTATAGTAGTCCATCCTGCGCCCGGCCATTATTCGGGGACCCTTGTAAATGCTCTCCTGTTCCATTGCCCCGATCTTACCGGAATTGGAGGTGAAATAAGGCCTGGAATTGTTCACAGGCTTGATAAGGATACGTCAGGAGTGCTTGTTGTTGCGAAGAATGACGCTTCCCTCAATTCCCTTGCATATCAGTTCAGGGAAAGAAAAATCAGGAAAAAATATCTTGCTCTTGTGCATGGAAGAATGGAACAGGATTCAGGTTCGATTGCCCTGCCGATAGGGAGGCATCCGTCCGATAGGAAAAAAATGTCCGTCCTGACACGCAAGCCGAGGATGGCGGAAACCGCATGGGATGTTGAGAAACGTTTTGAAACCGCAACATTAATCAGAATAGACCTTAAAACAGGCCGGACTCATCAGATAAGAGTTCACTGCGCGGCAATCAGGCATCCTGTTGTGGGAGATCTGGTTTATGGAGGCAGATCATCGGCAAAATTAAAAGGGAAGGATTTAGCCACAGGCGTATTGGGATCGGCAAAAAGGCAGATGCTCCACGCGTGGAGCATAAAGTTAATCCATCCCGTTACAAAAAAAATGATGAAATTTGAAGCTCCTGTTCCTGAGGATATGGCTGAGCTTATAGCGGAATTGATGAACCTTAAATCATCCCCTTGAAGGCAAAGAAAGCGAGAGACAGAAGCCCTGCGGTAGCAAGTCCTA
>CAZOEH010000006.1:1108-4634 GCA_964578785.1 uncultured Desulfonema sp.
CGAGGTATCCTGAAGCGGTTTCGGAACTCTAGCAAGAAGAATCCGCTCGCGTATTCCTGCAAAAAGGATGAGAGCCAAACCGAATCCTGAAGAATATCCGAAAGAAGATACAATACATTCGATGAAGGTATATTCTTCCTTGATATTTATAAGGCAAACTCCCAGAACCGCGCAGTTTGTTGTAATAAGTGGGAGAAAGATTCCGAGTCCCGCATAAAGGGCGGGTATACTTTTCTTTAAAAACATTTCCACAAACTGTACAAGGGCGGCAATAACAAGGATGAAAGACATTGTCCTTAAATATTCCAGTCCGAATTTTCTCAGGATAAGCATCTCTGTAATCCACGTTATGGCGCCTGCAAGCACGAGAACAAAAACAACAGCCATTGACATTCCGACAGCCGTTTCCATTTTCTTTGACGTTCCAAGGAAAGGGCAGTTTCCGAGGTATTGCATCAGCAGAATGTTGTTTACAAGTATGCAACTTATGGCAAGCAGTACATAATCACCCATGGTTTACTCCGTAACTTGTCTCTGGTTTATAGTTTCTGGTCTCTGGTTTATGGCTACCGGCCACTCGAACCCTTGAATCCTCGAATCCTTTTTTCAACTCTTCTTCCCTATAAAGTTCATGACGCAAAGCATGAGCCCAAGACACACGAATGCGCCCGGCGCTTCGATCATAAAATTAAAAGGCTGAAAAGAAGGGCCGAAAACCGTATGCCCGTAAAAAGTTCCGCTTCCGAATATCTCCCTGATAGCTGCAAGAGCTGTTAAAGAAAGCGTATATCCTATTCCAAGTCCGAGACCATCTGCAAATGAAGGTATGATTGTGTTTTTATAAGCAAAGGCTTCCGCCCGGCCGAGAGGTATGCAGTTGACGACGATAAGAGGTATGAATATTCCCAGTTTTAAAAACAGAGGATAAGTATAAGCCTGCATGAGAAGTTCCACTACCGTGACAAAAGTTGCCACTACGATTATGAAGCAGGCTATCCTTACCTTTGAGGGGATGATTTTACGCAGAACTGAAACAAGCACGTTAGAGCTTACGAGAACGAATATTACGGCAACACCCATTCCAATGGCATTCTCAACACTTTTTGTTACTGCTAGTACAGGACATAAACCGAGGACCAGCCTGAAAGGAGGGATTTCGGCCCACAATCCTTTTGTAAATTCCTGAGTTACGGACTTTGCCATCTGTTTCTCCCTATTAGAGTCCCTTCAACTTTTCAGCAAACTGCGGCTTTAGGCTTGTATAAATTTTTGCAGCATCGGTAACAGCAACTGCGACACCCTTTGAGGTAACAGTAGCTCCTGAAATAGCATCAACCTGTCCCCCATCATTTTTGACCTTGAAAACTCCGGTAAGGGAAAGTCCTTTGAATTGAGCTGCAAAACGAGGGTCTGTCTTGGCTTTTGAGCCGATTCCTGGTGTTTCACTATGGGTTGTGACGCCTATACCCACTATCTTGTCGTTTGCAACATTAACTCCAATCATAAGGCCAATGTCTCCGCCAAAACCCTTACCTGTGGCTTCAAAGACGAGGGTTTCTGTTTTTCCGTTGAATTTTCCCACAAAGAAACTTCTTTCAATTTCTCCATCTTTGATTTTAAAGCGGTCGGAGATCGGATCATTAGATGATCCTTTTAAAATATCGCGGATCGCAGGCCCCTTGACGAATTCAAGCTGCTGGTTTTCGATCTTCTCCTGCGTTCCGTCTCTAAGAGCAGCAAGAAGTCCGCCGGAAAAGGCGCATAACACAGTAAGTACAGTTGTCATTCTGATTATTTCACGCATGACTGCCGACCTTTCCAAGGGCTTTCGGCCTGATCTTGTCTAAAAGCGGATTAGCAACGTTCATTAGAAGAATTGCGAAAACCACTCCGTCAACATGTCCTCCGATGTTTCTGATAAGAATGATCATGACTCCGGCGCCTGCCCCGTAGATAAGCATGGGAATAAAATTGACGGGAGAAGATGAGTCTTCGGTCGCGAGGAAAAAAGCTCCCAGCAGAGTGTTGCCGGTTAAAATGTGAAACAGGGGGCCGGTAAAGCGGCCAGGATCGGAGAGGCTGAAAATAAAAGCGGTAATTATAATGCCCGCAAGGAAAGAAACAGGTATTTCCCATCTTATGATTTTTGCGGCGATAAGATAGATTCCGCCGATAAGAAGGGCAAGACCGAAGGCCGATCCTATGCTTCCGGCTTGTTTGCCGATGAAAAGCTCAAAGAGATTATAGGCATCAACTGCTGACGGGCCGCTGTGTTTCAGGGCGGCAAGAGGGTATGCCGCCTGAAAACCGAAGTCGTAATTCAACAGGGCATAATCGATATCAAAAATGTTTTTCCATGAGAGAGTAAGTATGGCTATACCGATTAAAGCGGGATTAAACGGATTTCCGCCAATTCCTCCGTATATATGCTTTCCTACAACCATAGCAACAAAAGTTCCGGTTATCACCGCCCACCAGGGAGTTGTTGCGGGAAAGAGCATTGCAAGCGTCATCCCGATTAATGCCGCATTCCCGTCTCCGATTGTAACCGGCCGGCCGGTCAGGCGGTTTATCAGGTATTCCCACATTATAGCGGAAGAGATTGAAAGGGCGACGACCCCGACCGCAGGGATTCCATACAGATAAAAGCCGTGAAGAACGGCGGGGAGCGCCGCAAGCATTATTTTGTAACTCCGGGTCGATATCCTGCTCCCGCAGTGCAGAAAAGGGGCATGGGAAACAATAAGTTTTTTCTGATCAGGCATTTGGCGTCTCCACAGCGCTGATACGCTCAAGTTCATGTTTGGCAAGCTTAATATATTGCAATAAAGGTATCCTTGATACGCAAACATATGCGCAGAGGCCGCATTCAATGCATGAATAAAGGTCATATTCATCGGCTGCTTCCCTATATCTTTTTGCTTCAAGATATCTTACAAGCATATTTACAGGAATATCAGCCGGGCATATCCTTATGCACTCTCCGCAGTTTATGCATGGGTAGTCCGAAAAAGGCTCTATTGAATTACCTTCCTGGAGCATGATCGCATCGGTATCAGGTAAAACCGGGTAATTTTCCGAATAGATGCAGAAGCCGGTCATCGGGCCGCCGAATATCAGCCGGTCTCTATCATTAATGCTGATATTGAGGGCTCTTAGTATATCTCCTGCCGGGGTTCCGATCCGCGCGAAAACAAGTTCTTTCCTGTCTCTGTATATGACGGTTATTATTTTTCCGGTTGGTATGCGGTTGTGTAAAAACGCATACCCCAACGAGGCAACCGCTTCCGCGCTTATAATACAGATACCGTTATCTTCAGGTGTTTTTCCGGCAGGAATTGTTTTGCCTAGCAGATCCCTGATGACAAGCTGCGGAAAGGCGGAAGGGTACCGGACGCCGATATTCCTGATCTCAGCCTTGGTATGGCCGAATCCCTGAACGGATTCTCTGCGGACAGCGATTACAACGTTATTTATGCCGGGGATTGATTTTAATATTTCTATCCCCCTTTTTATCTCTTCAGGT